>JAICJJ010000423.1 GCA_025928535.1 Thermomicrobiales bacterium | reverse complement strand
GGCCCCGCAACCCGCCCGTATGACGGTGCGGGCCGACCGCGTGTAACCGCCCGTCGCGCCGGCGGGCGACCACGCAGATCTCGATCCCGTGCAGGTCACAGCGGCAGCAATCTGTCCCGCTGACGATGCGGCAGCCCGCGCCGCGAAGATCGAATCCTTGCGGCGCGGGCTGCTGCGCTGGTTCGACGCCAACGCGCGCGATCTCCCGTGGCGGCGCATCCGCGATCCGTACCGGGTGCTCGTGTCGGAAGTGATGCTCCAGCAAACGCAGGTCGATCGGGTCATCCCCTACTACGAGGCGTTTCTGACGCGGTTTCCCACGGTCGAAGCGCTCGCCGAAGCCGCGACGGCGGATGTGATTCAGCAGTGGGCGGGCCTCGGCTACAACCGGCGCGCCGTCAACTTGCAGCGGACGGCGCGGGCGGTGGTCGGTGACTACGGCGGCGTCTTTCCTCAGTCGGTCGAAGAATTGCGCCGCCTGCCGGGCATCGGCCCCTACACGGCGGGCGCGATCGCCTGTTTCGCGTTCGAACTAGACGTTCCGTTCATGGACACCAACATGCGCCGGGTGCTGCATCGCTGGTTTTTCGGCGCCGACCTGCCGAAACCGATCGCCAGCGAACGCGAATTGCTCGACCTCGCGGCCGCGGCGCTGCCGCCGGGAAACGGATGGGCCTGGAATCAGGCGTTGATCGAATTCGGCGCGCTGCAATGCACCGCCCGCAAACCGGCCTGCGTCGTCTGCCCGGTGCAAGCGCACTGCGCGGCGTTTCCGACGATCCAGGCAGTGATCCAGGCGCTGCCGACTGGCGTGCGACGCAAGCAGGAGGGGCCGTTCGCCGGGTCCCAGCGCTTTTACCGTGGGCGCGTCGTCGCCGCGTTGCGGGAATTGACGTCCGAGGAACATGCGAACGGAGTGTCGCTCGCCGAACTCGGGACACGGGTCAAGCCGGAATTCGCCGAAACCGATCTCGACTGGCTGCACGGCCTCGTTCGCGACCTCGAACGGGACGGACTCGCCGCCATCGCCGAAGACGGCGCTCCCGCCTACGACGCGACCGAGCCGGCGCCCCGGGAGATGCGAATTCGGCTGCCGTGATCGCGTCCGCCGAAATCGGTGATACCATCGGCGGGCTTGCGTCGGCCGGTGGCAAATACCGGCTTAGGACGCCGCGCAAAGGGCGAGTATGCCGATGGGCGAGTCACCGATCGACAAATTGCGCAGCCGCGTCGGCCGGCTGCCCAATCCTCCGAGCGAGCGGACGCGCGAATTGCGCCCACGGACCGACGGCGCGCGGGTGACGGTCAGCGTCTGTCCCTATTGCGCGGTGGGCTGCTCGCAACTCGTCTACACGCGCGACGATCAGATCATCGACATCGAAGGCAATCCGGACAGCCCGATCAACGCTGGCACTCTCTGCCCGAAGGGGGCGGCCACGCGCGGATTGCTGCACAGCCCGCTCCGAATCCAGTCCGTCCGCTATCGCGCGCCTTACTCCGACCGATGGGAAACCCGCTCGCTCGAGTGGGCGATGGAGCGCATCGCCCGCCTCGTCAAGACGACGCGCGACGCGGGCTTCGAACACCGCGACGCGGACGGACGGATCGTCAATCGCACCGTCGCCATTGGCCATCTCGGCGGCGCGACGCTCGACAACGAAGAAAACTATCTGATCAAGAAACTCTTCACGGGCGGCCTCGGCATCGTTCCGGTCGAAAACCAGGCCCGCATATGACACTCGTCGACGGTGCCCGGTCTGGGCGCCCGACTCGGCCGCGGCGGCTCGACGATGTTTCTCCAGGATCTGGCGCGCAGCGATTGCATCGTCATCATGGGCGCCAACATGGCCGAAAATCATCCGGTCGGATTCCGCTTCGTCGTCCAGGCGAAAGAGCAGGGCGCCAAGGTCATCCACGTCGATCCCCGCTTCACCCGCACTTCGGCGCTCGCCGATCGGCATGTTCCGATCCGGGCCGGCAGCGATCTCGTCTTGCTCGGCGCCTTGATCAATTTCGTGCTGACGGAGGGCCGCTGGTTCGACGAATTCGTCCGCCACTATACGAACGCGTCGGTCATCGTCGGCGACGACTTCCGCGACACTGAAGACCTCTCCGGCCTCTTTTCGGGCTACGACCCGGCCACGCGCCGTTATGACGAGTCGACCTGGCGCTTCGCCGCTCCCTCCGGCGCCGAGCCGCCCGACGTCGACGCCCCGGAGCAAACAGCGGAGCCATACGACCAGCGGGTTGGCGCAGCATCGACGCTCAGCGATCCGACGCTGCAGCATCCCCGCTGCGTGTTCCAGGTCCTGCGACGCCATTTCCAACGGTACACTCCGGAAATGGTCGAAACGGTCTGCGGCGTGCCGGCCGATCGTTTCCGCGAGATCGCCGAAACGATCTGCGCCAATTCCGGGCCGGAGCGCACCACCGCCTTTGCCTATGCCGTCGCCTGGACCCAGCACACGACCGGCACGCAGATCATCGCCTGCTGCGCGATCCTGCAACTCCTGCTCGGCAACATCGGCCGGCCGGGCGGCGGCATCATGGCGATGCGCGGTCATGCCACCATCCAGGGCAGCACCGACATTCCGACCTTGTTCAATCTCCTCCCTGGCTACCTGCCGATGCCGAGCGCCCTCGAACGGCACGAAACGCTGGGGGCATATCTCGACGCGGTGACCGCGCGCACCGGCTGGTGGCACAATGCCCCCGCCTATATGGTCAGCCTGCTTGCCGCCTGGTATGGCGACGCCGCGACGCCCGCCAACGACTTCGGCTACGACTGGCTGCCGAAAATCGGCGGCGACTATTCGTTCCAACCGATGCTGACGAAGATGCTCGACGGCGAAATCCGCGGACTCTTTTGCATGGGGCAAAATCCCGCCGTCGGGGGGCAAAACGCCGGCCTTGCCCGGCGCGGCCTCGCGAATCTCGATTGGTTGGTGGTCCGCGACGCGTTCGCAATCGAGACCGCGACCTTCTGGCGCGACAGCCCGGAAGTGCGCGACGGCGCGCTCTCGCCAGAAACGATCCGAACCGAAGTCTTCCTGCTGCCGGCGGCGATGGGCGCGGAAAAGGAAGGATCGTTCACGAACACCCAGCGTCTGATGCAATGGCACGATCGCGCCGTCGAGCCGCCGGGCGACGCCCGCTCCGAAGCGTGGTTCATTCATCAACTGGCGCTTCGACTCCGAGCACTGTATGACGGCGAAAACGGACCCGCCGCCGAGCAATTTGCCGCGCTGTCCTGGTCGTACACTGCCGATGAGCGCGGCGAGCCACGACTGGACGAGGTGTTGCTCGAAATCAACGGCTATCGGGTCGGCGATCGGAGCCCAGCGCGGGGCTACGGTGAACTCGCGTCCGACGGCTCGACCGCCTGCGGT
>JAICJJ010000289.1 GCA_025928535.1 Thermomicrobiales bacterium | reverse complement strand
GATCGTGACGGGCGGCGGCAAAGGCATCGGCCGCGCGATCGCGGTGCGGCTGGCGGCCGACGGCGCCGCGGTCGCCATTTGCGGCCGGGGGCAGGACTCCCTCGACGACGTGGTCGTCGCGATCGAACAGGCCGGTGGCAAGGCGTTTGGCCGGGCGCTCGACGTTGCCGACGAAGCGGCGGTGGACGCGTTCGTCGCCGAAACGGCGCAGCGCTTCGGACCGGTCGATATCCTCGTCAACAACGCGGCGCTGACGGCGATGAGCAATCTCGGGTTTGCGCCAGTTCCCGATCTGCCGGCGGACGAATGGCGGCGGACGCTCGACGTCAACCTGACCGGCGCCTTCCACGCGGCCCACGCCGCCGGGCGCGTCATGCGCGAGCGGAGCCGCGGCGCGATCGTCAACATCTCGTCCGTCCACGCCCATGTCCCGAACGCGCTGACTCCCCATTACGACGCGGCGAAAGCGGCGCTGGAAGCGTTGACGCGCAGCCTCGCCCTCTATTTCGGCCGCTTCGGCGTCCGGGTCAACGCGGTCGCGCCCGGCCCGATCGTCGATGCGGCTTCGACGCACGAGATCGACGCCTACACGCCGGAGGAACGCGCCGCCCAGCGGCGATCGACGGCGCTCGGCCGCTTTGGCCGGCCGGAAGAAGTGGCCGCGGTCGTCGCCTTTCTCGTCTCCGACGAGGCGAGTTACGTCACGGGGGCGACGCTCCTCGTGGATGGCGGCTTTTTGCTCAAGCATGCGGGCATGGCGGACGGCGCCGATGCCTGACGACGAGGTGGGTGCGCGTCAACGTCTTGCCGGGATCGGCGGTCGTCAGGGCGCTGCTTGCCGCGCCCGTGGCCCGCAATGGCCACAATCGATTCGCGCTGGAACCATTGTCGGCCTGCGGCCGATGGGCGCAGCAAGCAGCGCCCCGACGATGCGATAGGCGGATAGCGACGATGCCTGACGACGCGGAGCCGGGGTTTCGCGCCGCGCCGATCCGGTGTACCGTCCCGGCGGCGTCGATACGACGAGCGGAAGCGACGCTCGATCGACAAGGAGCGAGGATCATGAACGACGAGACAAACGGCGGGAACGCGATTTCCCGGCGCGGGTTGCTGAAAACGACCGGCGCGGCGGCTGGCGCGGTCGCCGCCGGTGGATTGCTGCGGTCGGCGAAGGCGTCGCCGGTCGGCGTGCCGTATTTCCAGCGCGGCCGCTTCGCCGGCGGCAAATTGACCGTCCTCTACATGCAGTCGGGCACCTACGACGAAGCGGCCCGCCTGCTGGCCCCGGAATTCGAGAAGGCGACCGGGGCGACGGTCGAAGTGGTGGCTTTCCCGTATCAGAACCTGCATGACAACGCCGCCAACGACCTCATCACCCAGACGGGCGCCTACGACGTGATGGAAGTCGCGTTCCAGTGGGATGGCGAATTCGCGCCCTATCTCACGCCGCTCGACGACTACGCGAAAAAAGACGGCATCAGCGCCGACGCCTTCATCCCGAACATCTGGAAACTCTCGGGCAACTGGCAAGACAAGCGGAACGGCATCCCGAACGCCAACGACGCGATGGGGATTCTCTACCGGACCGATCTCTACAAGACGGCCGAGGTCACGGTTCCGAAGACCTGGCAGGCCTACAACGACAACGCCAAGAAGTTGACCGCCAACGGCGTCTACGGCGCGTCGTGGGTGGGGATCGGCGAGCAATTGCAGAGTTCGTGGCTCAGCCGCTACTGGGAATCGGGCCAGCCCCTCTGCGACAAGAACTGGCGGCCGGCGTTCGTCAACGACGCCGGGGTTCACGCGATTCAACTCCTGCGCGACGCCTTGCCCTACACGCCGCCCGGCATGCCCGGCTGGGACATCCCGACCGACTCGAACGCCGTCCTGACCGGCGAAGTGGCGCAAGCCGAGCTCTGGCCGTCGTTCATCCGGGCCGACGCGCGCAATCCAAGCAAATCGAAGATCGTCGACAAGTGGGCGCTGACGCCCTTCCCCGGCCCGTCCGAATTGAGCGTCTGGAGCGTGGGCATTCCGCAAACCTCGCAGCAAAAGGATCTGGCCTGGGAATGGATCAAGTCGTATACCTCGCCGGACAACGCGAAGCGGTTCGCGCTCCAGTTCGGCATCGGTTCGCCGCAACTGGCGACCTGGTCCGATCCGGAATTGACGTCGAAGTACCCGGAATATCCGCAGATTCTGGCCGCGATCGAGGCGGGCAAGCCGATCTGGCGGATTCCGCAATTCCAGGCGGCGTGGGACGTGCTGCAAAAGGAGCTCGAAAAGACGGTCTATCAAAACGCCGATCCGAAGACGACGTTGCAGGGGATCGCGGACGAGTGGAATAAGTTGCTCGACCAGAATCCGCCGACGGCGCCGTACGTCGAATAGGCGTCGCGTCACGATCGCCGCCTGGGCCGGCCGCGTCCGCTCGCGCCGGCCCGGGCTGCCGCATCATCGGAGAAGCGCGTTGGCCGCCAGCCGTCCGATTCCAGCGCGTCGCCGCCGGGGACGATGGAGCGAATCGCCGCTCTTCGTCCTCTTCCTGGCGCCGGCGGTGATCTTTCTCGCCTTCACCAGCGTTTATCCGCTGGCGCGGACCTTCTGGCTCAGTTTCCACACCTGGTTCATGAATCAGCCGGGCACGACGCCGCGATGGGTCGGCCTCGGCGAATATCAGGCGGTCCTGGCCGATCAGGTTTTCCAGACCTCGGCCGTCCACACCGCCATTTTCGGCGCCGGCACGGTGCTGGTCGAACTCCTGCTCGGGCTGGCGCTCGCCCTCGCCGTTTCGACCGGCGGGGGCGGTTTCCGGGTGGCCCGATCGATCCTGCTCGTGCCGATGATCATGACGCCGGTCGTGGTCGGGGTGCTCTGGCGCATCCTGCTTTCGGACAAGGGCCTTGGCAATTATTTGCTGTCGCTGGTGCATCTCGGCCCGGTCTACTGGTTCGTCAATCCGAATTGGGCGTTCGCCGGGGTCATGCTGGTCGACATCTGGCAATGGACGCCGTTCGTGATGATCGTGCTCACCGCCGCGCTCGCCTCGCTGCCGAGCGAGCCGTTTCGGGCGGCGCTGATCGACGGCGCCTCGCAATGGCAAATCTTCCGGCACATCACCTTGCCGATGTTGCTGCCGGTGCTGATCGTGACCGGCCTGCTCCGCTTCATGGACGCGATCAAGGTGTTCGACACCATCTACGTCCTGACGAGCGGCGGCCCCGGCTACGCGACCGAGATGCTTTCGTCCTACATCTACAAACAGGGATTGCGCTATTTCAACATCGGCGGCGCGGCGGCCGCGTCCTGGATGTTTCTGCTGGCGATCGTCGTCATCGCCATCGTGCTGGTGCGGCTGCGCGCCCGAATCGGACGGATCGAATGATGGCGACCAACGCCCCATGCTCGGCGCGCGAATCCGATAAGGCGTGGCAACGTCGCAGGCGATCCACTCCTCGCGACCGATCATGCGCATGCTCAGCGCGCGAATCTGAGGAGGCGCGGCAACGTCGTGCGGTAGGGGCACCGCATGCCGTGCCCGGTGGCCCGGAGGGTCACGACCGGGTAGGCCGGCGCGGGCTTATCGGCCTGCGGCCGATCGGGCACGGCATGCCGTGCCCCTACCAGCGCGTCGCGTTCAATGCCGGCAGGCGGCGACAATGGCCGTAACGACCCGCCTCGATCTGCCGACCGAAATGCCGGCGCGGCCGGCGCCGCGACCCCGGCCGCGAACGCGATCGTCCGGGCGCGTCTGGACGACGCTCCGCTGGCTGACGATCGCGCTGGCGCTGGTCGTGACGGTGGTTCCGTTTTACTGGCTGGTGACGACTTCGTTCAAACGGCAGATCGACTATCTCGCCTATCCGCCGACGCTGATTCCGCCCGCCTGGACGCTCGACGGCTATCGCGTTCTCTTCGAGCAGCAAGACCTCGGGCATTTCTTCGCCAACTCGGTCGTCGTCACCCTCGCTTCGACCGCGCTCGCCGTCTTTCTCGGCGCGCTGGCCGCCTACAGCCTCGCCCGCGCCAAGTTCCCATTCAAACTCAACGGCATCCTCGCCTTCTGGATGCTGCTGACGCGGATGTATCCGGCGATCGCGACCGCGATCCCGTACTTTCTGATCATGCGCGATCTGCATTTGCTCGACACCCGGCAGGCGCTGATCGTCACCTACACCGCCTTCAATCTGCCGTTCGTCATCTGGCTGTTGATCGGCTTCTACGAAGAATTGCCGCCCGAACTGGAACGCGCCGCGACGATCGACGGCTGCAACGCCTGGCAACGTTTCTGGAAGATCGTGCTCCCCCTCTCGACCCCGGCGTTGGTGGCGACGGCGATCCTCTCGGCGGTGCTCGCCTGGAACGAATTTCTCTTCGCGGTGATGCTGACCCGGCTCAACGCCAAGACGCTGCCGGTCGTGATGTCCGGCTTCATCACCGACAAGGGCACGCAATGGGATCAGATGACCGCGCTCGGGGTCATCACCGTCTTGCCGGTGCTGGTCTTCGCGCTGGCGGTGCAACGCTATCTCGTCCGGGGCTTGACCCTGGGCGCGGTCAAGGAATGACGCGACGACAGGGAGTCTTTGGGTGGGATCGGTCCGGTTCGAACATGTGACGAAACGCTACGGCAAGGTCGACGCCGTCCGCGATCTAAACCAGGAGATAGCGGCCGGGCAAATAAATACGCAAGTCGGGCCGTACCGCAGCGGCAAGAGCACCACCCACAACAAGCAGGCCCGGCG
>JAICJJ010000055.1 GCA_025928535.1 Thermomicrobiales bacterium | reverse complement strand
GTTTCCGCCTTTTCAATGTAGTCGCGGAAATCGTCGATCCCTTCGCTGCCCCAGCCGGTCGCCGAACCGCCGCCGGGGATCGAAACCTTGGCCCGAAAGATCGCGAAATTGCGATCATGCTGGACCAGTTCGGTTTCGATCTGGGCGTCGGGATGCGTTTCGCGCAACCAGACCAGGCGCCATTTCACTTCGAGATAGTCGGAACCGCTGATCTTGGTCAGGTACCGGCTCGGTTCGAACGTCGCGGGCAGAGCCATCTCGGTCCTCCGTATAGAACGTTTGTTCTGATTCCAGTATAGAACAAACGTTCCATTGAGTCAATCGAGACGCGGCGCCGGCGACGGCGCGAACGCGGGAAAATGGCCGCGCACGCGATGGTATACTTCGAGTCCCGCGTGTACGGACACATCGAGGAACATGGCGCCGTCGCTGGGCGCGACGCCGAGGAGGAGCCGGCAACGTGGACGCTTCGTGCCTGCAGGAAAACCTGCAACGCGCGCTCGCGCAGGTCTCGCGGGCCGTCGCGACCAAGACGACGATGCCAATTCTGGGCAACGTGCTGATCGCCGCCGCCGACGGCCGGGTCAAGATTTCAGCGACCAATCTCGAAATCGGCATCACATCGTGGATCGAAGCCGGCGTCGTCGACGAGGGCGCGTTGACGGTCGACGCCCGCTTGCTGGCCGAATTTGTCAACACGCTGCCGGCGGGACAAAACGTCAATCTCCACGTCGATCGCGGCAAACTCTCGCTGCAGGTGCAATGCGGCCGGGACAAGGCCGGAATCAACGGGCTTGATCCGGACGATTTTCCGAGTTTCCCGACCGTCGATGGCGATGCGGTCGTCGCCGAGGTCGATCCGCGACAGTTGAAAGAGATGATTGGGCAGGTCGAATTCGCCGCCGCCGCCGACGACAGCCGTCCCGTGCTCGCCGGCGTGCTCGCGCGATTCGACGACGCGACATTGACGCTGGCGGCGGCGGATGGATTCCGGTTGGCGGTCCGCAGCGGGCCGTTGCTCGCCCCGGCTCCGGCCAATCTCGACGTGATCGTGCCGGCGCGGGCGATGCGGGAGTTGGCGCGCATCATCGGCGACCGGACCGAGCCGTTGCGGCTTGCGATCACGCCGAACCGCAGCCAAATGCTCGTCCGCGTCGATGACACCGAGTTCCTGTCGCGGTTGATCGACGGCGCGTTTCCCGACTACCGGCAGATCGTGCCGCGCGAGTTCGGGACGACGCTCGATGTCGGCCGCGACGGCATGCTGAACGCCGTGCGGCGGGCGGGGTACTTCGCGCGCGACAACAACGATGTGGTCCGCCTCGACGTGCGTTCGGGCGAAGAAGAATTCATGCCGGGAACGCTGGAGGTTTCCGCCAACGCGGCCGAACGCGGCAGCAGTCAGAGTTTCGTCGATGCGTCGGTCACCGGTCCGGAAATGCAGATCGCCTTCAACGCCCGCTACCTCGCCGACGTGCTGGGAGTGCTGAAGACGCCGACGGTGATGCTCGGCATGAACGGCCCGAATCAGGCCGGCGTGGTGCGCGCCGCTGGTTCCGAGGAATACACGCATGTCATCATGCCCATGGTGATCGGCGCGGGCTAGACCGCCATCCACGGGAGCGTGATGTTCATCCGGGAACTCGAGTTGGAGGAGTTCCGGTCGTACCGGCGCCTCGACCTCCGGCTCGAACCCGCCGGCTTGCGTCTGGTCGGGCCGAACGCGAGCGGCAAATCGACGCTCCTCGAAGCGGTCGCGATGCTGGCGACGACGCGCTCGCCCCGAACGACGACCGAACGGGACGTGATCAACTGGACGAGCGGCGAAGAATTCGGCATTCCGCCGTTCGTTCGGGCGCGGGGCGCGATCGTCTGCAAAAACGGCGAGACGTCGGTCGAAATCGCGATGCAGGTCGATCCGAACCGGGCGACGACCGTGCGCAAGCGGATTCGCGTCGACGAGCGGCCGGTCCGCGCCTCCGACGCGGTCGGCCGGCTGCGCGCGGTCCTCTTTTCGCCGGAAGACGTCGCCCTCGTGACGAACGCGCCGGCCGGTCGGCGGCGCTATCTCGATTTGACCATCGCTCAGATCGATCCCGCCTATCTGCGCGCCCTCGCCCGGTTCGCCCGCGTGCTGGAACAACGCAACAGTTTGCTGAAATCGCTGCAGCGCGAGCGCGTTTCGCCGCGTTCGGCGCAGGCGACCGGGCAACTCGCGTTCTGGGATCAGAATCTGGTCGCGGAGGGTTCGCTCGTCATCGGCGGGCGCGCTCGATTCATCGCCCGGTTGGCGGAACGAGCGCGTGCGCGATTCGCCGAGCTTTCGTCCCATGGCGATTTCGAGGCGACCTATCGCTCGTCGGTCGATTTCCGATCGAATTCCGGCGAGCCGGTCGAGACCGCCGTCATCGCGCGCGACTACCAGGTTCAACTCGAAGCGGGTCGCGACGAAGAGGTGCGACGCGGGATGAGTCTGACCGGACCGCACCGCGACGACCTTGGCTTGCGTCTCGGCGGCGTCGATCTGGCGGCCTTCGGGTCGCGGGGGCAGCAACGGCTCGCCGTCGTCGCGCTCAAACTGGCCGAAATCGACGTGATGACAGCGGCTGGGGGAGAGCCGCCGGTGTTGCTGCTCGACGATGTCCTCTCCGAGCTCGATCAGCGCCACCGCCGGTTGCTGATGGATGCGGCGGCCGGAGCCGGCGCGCAGGTGCTGGTGACGGCCACCGACGCCCGCGATGTCGAATCGGCCGAATTCGCCCATATTCCCTTGCTTCAGTTGGAACCGGGGGCGATCGTTCGCACGGCAGTGGACTAGGCAGCGGCCGGCGATGCCGCGGCGGACTACAATCGCGCCGCGATGGCGACGATCGGACCGAACCTGGGTTGGTGATGCGACGTCGAACGTTCCACGTCAGCGCGGCAGCGGGACTCATCCTGGCGGCGCTCGCGCTTGCCGGCTGTTCACCGCAACTGCAAAGCGCCGACGAAGGAATCTTCGTGGCGCGTCCGGACGGATCGGGCGTGGTGCGAGTCGCCGGCGACATCGCCGAGCCGGCATGGTCTCCCGACGGCCGGGAAATCGCCTACGCCGGACGCGACGGCGTCTATCTGGTGACGCCTGATGGGCTTGATCGGCGGCGAATCAGCGCCATTCCGGAGGCGGGGCCGCCGGCCTGGTCGCCGCAGGGCGATCGGCTCGCCTTTGTCGACCACGTGAAAAATACCCTCGTCGTGCAGCCGATCGCGGGCGGCCCGTCGGTCACGATTCCGCTGGCGCCGGAGACCATCGGCGGCCGGCCGCCGGTGTTCGTCGCGCGCAACCGGCCGACCTGGTCGCCCGACGGGCGGCAGATTGCGTTCACATCTTGGGACGGCTATGGCGACGAAATCTTCGTCGTTGACGCGTCCGGCGGCGCCCGATCGCAGGTGACGCACACCCGGCTGAGCGCCGAGCCGATGAACGGCGACGACCCGCTGAGCCCGCGGAAAGCGCAGGCCGACGCCGGCGCGCCCGAATGGTCGCCGGTGGATGACCAGATCGCCTTCGCGCTCTACCCCGAAACCGGCGGCGCCCAGGGAGGCGTCTACCGCATCGGCGCCGACGGCGCGCGTCCGGTCCGGCTGATCGGCCTGGTTCCGCAGTGGGGGCCCGTCTGGTCCGCCGACGGCACGATGCTCCTGTTCGTCGCCTCGCGGTCGAATGCGGTCGATCTCTACCTGTCGCGCCCCGATCGCTGGGGGGCGACCGACCTGACGCCGAACGGGGGGCCGCCCGTGGAAAGCGCGGCATGGTCGCCGGACGGGGCGACGATCGTCGTGGCGGCGGGCGGCGATCTCTATCGACTCGATCCGACGACTGGTTCGATGCAGCCGATCGTGACGTCGTCGTTGCGGGAAGGGACGCCAGCCTGGTCGCCGAATGGATCGGCGATCGCATTCACCCGCTCGCTCGATCTGATCGATCGCTGACCTCGTCGCCCAACGCCCAAAGCCCGGCCAGCGGGCAGAGTCCCGGCCGTCGCATGACGTTCGCGCCGTATGGGCCGGCGATCCACCGGGCAGGCTACGTCCACGCGTGCGGTAATGGCGCATTACCTCTACACGGACCCACGTCGGTTCCAGCAAATGTGATACGTGATGACATTGCGCGTCTGCCTGCAGTGAGACGGTCGCGAGACCAGCGGCGCGCGCCGCAGAGGGTGGGCGGGACCGTGCACGATGGCATGGCGCCAACCTCATCGCCTGCCGCGCGAATCGTGGAGCTGGATGTTTGGGAAAGATGTTGACCGGTCGCCGGGCGCTGCGTGCGCGAGGCCGCGCGCAGCACCGACGGCCACGGGTTGGCCCATCACGCGCGGCCGACAAAAACGGCCAGAGGCGATGCTCCGGCCGTCAATAACGCTCGCATTGGCTGGGGAGCAGGGATTCGAACCCCAACTACCTGATCCAGAGTCAGGCGTCCTACCGTTAGACGACTCCCCAATCGGCGACTCACGATAGCATAGGCGGCCCTTGCCAGACAACCCGCCGCCGCGGGACGGGACGATCTCTCCCGTCAACCTGAGGCCGCGCGGCCCGCGGCGGTCGGCAGCGCGCCGACCAGGCCGTCCGATTCGTCGAGCGACCCGAGCAACGAGGCGAACGCGGCGGCGACGGTGTTGCGCGCCAAGACCGCGGTCGTGACGGGACCGGTTCCGCCAGGGACCGGGGTGTAGGCGCCGGCGACCATCGCGACTGACTCCTCGTCGGCGTCGCCACGGAGATGGGCGTCGACGACGGTGACGCCGAAATCGACGACCACCGCGCCCGGCCGGATCATTTCACCGGTCAGCAAATCTGGACTGCCCGCCGCCAGCGCCACGAGGTCGGCGGCGCGGGTGATTTCGGCCAGGTCCGGCGTCGTCCGGTGGCAGAGCGTGACGGTCGCGTCGCGCTGCGTCAACAGCATCGCCAGGGGCCGGCCGACGACCGGGCTGCGGCCGATCACCACGGCGCGGCGGCCAGCGATCGGCACGTCGTAGTAGTCGAGCAATTCGATGCCGCCTTGCGGCGTGCTCGGCCGCAACGACGGCAAGCCGAGGTACAGGCGGCCGGCGTTGGTCGGCGTGATGCCGTCGACATCTTTCAAGGGCGACAGCTGCTCGAGGACGAGATCGACGCCAAGGTGGGGCGGCAGCGGCATGAGCACGAGCACGCCATGGGTTGCGGCCGACTGGTTCAGTCCTTCGATCGCCGCGAGCAAATCGGCCGGCGACGCATCGACCGGCAGGCCGAGGTGCTGATGACGAATGCCGGCCGCGACGACCGCGCGCCGGATCGAGTCGCGGTAGGCCGACGCCGACGGATCGGCGCCGACCTGGAGGGTGACGAGCGCAGGCCGCGCGCCGGCCAGTTCTTCGAACGTCGCGGCGCCGGCCGCTGCTTCGGCCCGAATCCGCTTCGCGACCGGGCCGCCGCGTAGCGCGCGAGCGGAACTCATCGCGTGCTCATCCCTCCCGCGCCCAGGCGTCCGATGTCGGCGCCTCGGCGCTCCGCCAGCGTCGCCGCCGCTGTCCGCTGTCGAAATCGGCGCCCGGCGGATCGCCGACGAGTATAGCAGCGGCCCGGAAACGGGCCTTCGCGGCACGGCCGCGCATCGCGGGAGCGATGGTGGGTCGCCGGTCCGCATGCAAAACGACACCCTCTGAATTCGCTCTGCCACTGAAAATGTCGAAACGGTAGTCCATGTTGCGATGGTGTCGTTTTCCGTGATGCAATCGACATGGTCGGGCGCCCACGGTGGATGACGTGGATATTCGCTTGACCACGGGACAATTGACTGGTAGTATGGGGTCAACAAGTCACCCGCGCGTTGACTTGTGGTCATGACCGCCGGACCGAGCCCGTCCGGAGCCGGCTGAGGTCACGTACGATGGGACACGCGAACGTCGAATTCGGAATCCTTCTCAAGACCCAACGGGAAGCGCGACGGGTTTCTCAGAGCAAGTTGGCTGAACGTGCGGAGTTCGACCACAGTTATGTCTCTCGGCTCGAAAGCGGTTCGCGCATGCCGACCCGGGAAGCCGTGGAGCGGCTAGCGCGCGCGTTGGCGCTCTCACATGCCGAGGAAGACGCGCTCCTCGCCGCCGCCGGATTCTTGCCGCGGGACGTGTCGAATCTGCTCTCGGACGAACCGGTGATCGGCGAAGTGCTGGATCTGCTGCAAAATGACGCGGTGCCGGCCGAGTACCGCGACAACATGCGGCAGGTGCTCCGGCTGTTGGCGGCCCAGGCCAGACTGGCGCTCGGCGGCCGCTCGGCAGCGACGTTCACCGGCGTCGCCGCTTGACGAAGGTTTCAGTCGGAGGAGACGACGGGCGGTCGCGAGTTCACCCTCGCGACCGCCCGTCAATCGTTGCGCCAATTTCAGCGTGCGGGTTGCCCGGCGCCGCCGAACGAGGATGCCGCTTCCAGCGAATTCGACAGGTGGGCGCCGACCGGCTTGCTGCTACGATGGGTGTACGTACATTTACGGGGGAGCGACGCCGCGGGACGGGAGCCCGGGCGACCGACGAGGGAGGAGCACATGGCCGAGTTCGCCCATTTGCATTTGCACACCGAGTATTCCCTGCTCGACGGGATGGGCCGCACCAAGGAATACGCGGCACGGGCGAGCGAACTCGGCATCCGGCACGTCGCCGTCACCGACCACGGCGTCATGTATGGCGCGATGGAGTGGTACAAGGCGGCGTCCAAGGCGGGACTGCATCCAATTGTCGGCGTCGAAGCGTACCTGGCCGAAGGGAACGCCCGGGCGAAAGAGCGGAAGTCGTACCACCTGCTCCTGCTGGCTGAAAATGAAATCGGCTACCGCAACCTGTTGAAACTCTCGTCGCGCGCGATGCTCGAAGGCTATTACTACCGGCCGCGGATCGACCTGGAGATGCTGCAGGCGCATCACGACGGGATCATCGCCACTTCGGCCTGTCTCGGCGGTCCGGTCGCGAACAACTTTCTGCATGGCCGGCCGGAGGAAGCCCGCCGCTATGCGGGCGCGCTGGCGGAAATTTTCGGGCGCGACCGATTTTTCATTGAAGTGCAAGATCATGGCATCAAGGAACAGGCGGAGGTCAATCAGGAGCTCGTGCCGCTCGCCCGCGCCCTCGATCTGCCGCTGGTCGCGACGAACGACGTCCACTATTGCAATCGGGAAGACGCGCCGGCGCAGGAATTGCTCGTCTGCGTCCAGACCAACACGACGTTGAACGATCCCAAGCGCCTGAAGTCGGAAAGCGATCAACTCTATTTGAAGGGGCCGGAAGAAATGGCGCGCGTCTTTGGCGATTTGCCGGAGGCGCTGACCAACACGATTCGCATCGCCGAGATGTGCTCGCTCGATCTCGGCTTCAAGGGGTATCACCTGCCCGAGTTTCCGGTTCCGGAGGGACAGACGCCAGAATCGTATCTGGAGTCGCTGTGCCGGGCAGGCGCACGACGGAAGTATGGCCATGTCGATGGCGTCGTCGGCGAGCGGCTGGCGTATGAGCTCGATGTCATCACGTCGATGGGGTTCACCAGTTACTTTCTCGTGGTCTGGGATTTCGTCCGCTTCGCCAAGGAGCAGGGCATTCTGGTCGGCCCCGGGCGAGGCTCGGCCGCCGGCAGCATCGTCACCTATTCCCTCGACATCACGGCCCTCGACCCGCTCAAGTACGATCTCATCTTCGAGCGGTTCCTCAATCCATCGCGGATTTCGATGCCCGACATCGACATCGATTTCGCCGACGACCGGCGCGACGAGGTGATTCGCTACGTCGTCGGCCGCTACGGCGAAGAACGCGTCGCCCAGATCGTCACCTTCGGCACGCTGGCGGCGAAAGCGGCGGTGCGGGATGTCGGACGAGCGATGGGCCGCTCGTTCGCCGAAACGGATCGCGTCGCCAAATTGATTCCGGGCGGTCCCGGCGTGACGATCGAAAGCGCGCTGGCCAAGGTTCCGGAATTGCAGGCGCTGGTCGAATCCGCCGCGTCGGTGCGGGAGCTCGTCGACGCCGCGCGGCGGGTCGAAGGCGTGTCGCGGCACGCCTCGACTCACGCCGCCGGGGTCGTCATCTCGCGCGATCCGCTGATGGAGCATGTGCCATTGCAGCGGGCCGGCGGCAAGAGCGAAGGGGAAATCACGACCCAGTATCCGATGGGCGAATTGGAAGCCCTCGGCTTGCTGAAGATGGATTTTCTCGGGCTGAAGACGCTGACGGTGCTGGGCAAGGCGGTCGACCTCCTGCGGAGCCAAGGACACGACATATCCCTGGAGACAATCCCGCTCGACGATGCCGCCAGTTACGAATTGCTCAGTCGCGGGGAAACGGTCGGGGTCTTCCAGTTGGAAGGCGGCATGACGACGCGGATGACGATCGACGTCGCGCCGAAATGCTTCGAAGACCTGATCGCCTTGATGGCGCTGATCCGGCCGGGGCCGATGGAAATGGCTCCCGACTATATCGCCCGCAAGCATGGTCGGACCGAGATCGTCTACATGCATTCGGAGATGGAGCCGATCCTGCGGGAGACGTACGGCGTCGCGCTCTATCAGGAGCAAGTGATCCGGATCGCGAACGTCCTGGCCGGCTTTTCGATGGCCGAAGGCGACGGCCTCCGCAAGGCGATGGGCAAGAAGTTGCCCGAGGAGATGGCCAAGTATCGCGACCGATTCATCGCCGGCTGCGTCGAACATGGGCTGACGAAGCAACTCGGGGCCGACATTTTCGACATGATCGAGCGATTCGCCGGTTACGGCTTCAACAAGGCGCACAGCGCGGCCTATGCGGTCATCGCCGCTCAAACAGCCTATCTGAAGGCGAATCATCCGGTCGAATTCATGGCCGCCTTGCTCACCTCGGAAACCGGCAACACCGACAAGATCGTTTTCAACGCCGCCGAATGCCGGCGCTGCGGCATACCGCTGTTGCCGCCGAGCATCAATCGAAGCGATCACGCGTTCACCGTCGAGCGCGACGGCGAGCGGCCGACGATTCGCTACGGACTGGGAGCGGTCAAGAACGCGGGGGAAGGCGCGGTGCGCTCGATCGTCGAAACGCGGCGGTCGCTGCCGGATGGCGCGTATCGCTCGCTCGACGATTTTTGTGAAGCGATCGACTGGTCGAGCATGAACCGGCGGGTCGTCGAATCGCTGGCGAAATGCGGCGCGCTCGATTGCTTTGGCCCTCGCTCCGCGGTAATTGCCGCGCTCGATGCGGCGATCGCGCGCGGTCAGCGTCGCCAGAAGGCGAGCGCCCGCGGGCAGATCGGGCTTTTCGACCTCGGCGGCGCGTCGGCGAGCGAGTCGGCGGGAGCGGCGGCGTTGCCGGACGCGCCGCCCGTGCCGGCGCGCGAGATGCTCCGTTGGGAAAAGGATTTGCTCGGGCTCTATATGAGCGATCATCCGTTGAACGCGGTCGTCGGCAACCTCGCCAGCGGCCAGCGGATCGGCTTCGCTCAGATCGTCGATCTTGCCGAGCGGCCGACCGGGCAGATGACGAGACTCATCGCGATGATTGTCTCAGTCCGGCGCATCGCGACCAAGACCAACCGGACGATGGCCATCGTCGAATTGGAAGATCTGACCGGGACGATCGAACTTGTCGCGTTCCCCGATTGCTACGATCGCCACGCCGCGCTCTGGCAAGATGACGCGATCGTGGAGGTGACGGCGAAAGTCGACCGGCGCGGCGAGGCCGTCCAGTTGATCTGCGAGCAGGCGTCGACCGAGTTGTCGCTCCAGCCGCCGCCGCCTCGCCGGGGCGCCGTCCATATTCGGCTGAAGGCGACGCCTGATGTCTGGGCCGACATCCAGGTGATGCAGGAAGTCGATTCCGTCCTGCGCCGATTCGAGGGCGATGACGCCGTCGTGTTGCACCTGCCGCTGGGGTCAGGCGAAGAGCGGGTGTTGCGCAGCCGCTCGCGGCGGGTCGATGCCAGTCAGGCGCTCGAGCATGATCTGCGGGAGCTCTCCGGCGTGGCGGACGCCCGGGTGATCGCGCCGCTGGCGAGCATGGCGATCTAGCCCGGATTATTCATGAGTGACAGCGGGGCACCGCTCTGGTATGGGTTGGGTGCTGATCCGACCCGACCAGGAGGCGCCCCGCATGAGCCAGTCTGCCACAGCCAGCCTTTGC
>JAICJJ010000631.1 GCA_025928535.1 Thermomicrobiales bacterium | reverse complement strand
CGGCCGGAGTAATCGACGCGCTTGCCGAGCAGGTTTTGCCGGAACCGGCCCTGCTTGCCTTTCAGCATGTCGGACAGGCTCTTCAACTTGTGCTTGCCCGACCCCGAGACGACCCGGCCGCGCCGGCCGTTGTCGATCAGGGCGTCGACCGCTTCCTGCAGCATCCGCTTTTCGTTGCGAACGATGATGTCCGGCGCGCCCAGCTCCAGCAGCCGCTTGAGACGGTTGTTCCGGTTGATGACCCGCCGGTAGAGATCGTTCAGATCGGACGTCGCGAAGCGCCCGCCGTCGAGTTGGACCATCGGCCGCAATTCCGGCGGGATCACCGGCAGCGCCGTGAAGATCATCCAGTGCGGCTTGTTGCCGCTCTTGCGCAACGCCTCGACCACGCGCAGCCGCTTCGTCGCCTTCTTGCGCTTGACGTCGGACGACGACTGCATCTCCGTCCGCAGTTCGAGCGCGATCTGATCGAGATCGACCCGGCTCGTCAGATAGTCGTAGACCGCCTCGGCGCCCATGCCCGCCTTGAACACGCCGGGCGGGGCCAGGTCCTGCAATTCCCGATACTGCGTTTCCGTCAGGATCTGCAGTTCTTTCAGGTCGGACAGCGCCTTGATCGCTTCATCGCGCTCGCGTTCGGCGTCGCGGATCTGCTCCTTGAGTTGATCTTCCAGTTTCGCGCGCCGCTCGTCCGCCTCGAACGTCAGGTAGTCGCGCTCCGCCCCGGCCAGCGCTTCGCTGCCCGACTTTTCGCTTTGCGCGGCGCCTTCGATCCGATCGGTTTCATCCTGATAGGCATCGCGCAGGGCCTGCAGCCGGTCGTCGTTGACCGCTTCGCTGGCTTCGACGATCGGCTTGCCGCGAAACGCGAGCGCCGCCGGCGCCGCTTGGCCCAGCGCCGCATCGAGGCTTTGCCGCGCGGCGTCGTATTCGGCCCGCAACCCTTCCAGTTGCGCCGCCCGCCGTTCCTCGACATGCCGGGCGAGGTTTTCGCTGCCCTCCGCCAGGTTGGCCACGTCTTTCGTCGTCGTTTCGACGATCGCCCCGACTTCGCCTTCGATCGCGTCGCGGTACTCGGCGACCGTCTGTTCGTAGGTTTCGTTGATTTCGTCAATCGCCGCTTGCCGCGCTTCTTCATCGACCTGCGTCACCAGGTACGACGCGAAGTACAGCACCCGCTCAAGGTTGCGCGGCGAGATGTCGAGCAACAGCCCGAGCCGGCTCGGCGTGCCCTTGACGTACCAGATGTGCGCCACCGGCGCCGCGAGCTCGATGTGACCCATCCGCTCCCGGCGAACCTTGGCGCGCGTGACTTCCACGCCGCACTTGTCGCAAATCGTGCCGGCGTGGCGAATGCGCTTGTATTTGCCGCAATAGCACTCCCAGTCCTTGGTCGGACCGAAAATGCGCTCGCAAAAGAGACCGCCATGCTCCGGCTTCAGCGTCCGGTAGTTGATCGTTTCCGGCTTCGTCACCTCGCCGTACGACCACTTCCGGATCGCCTCGGGCGAAGCCAGACTGATCCGGATCGCATCGAAATTGTTGACGTCGAGAACGCGACTGCGATCCCGGTCCGACCGCGAATAGCCGTCGGTCCGACCGCCCCGCGCTTCGCCGAACATGCCGATCGCGCGTGGCG
>JAICJJ010000160.1 GCA_025928535.1 Thermomicrobiales bacterium | reverse complement strand
GACCCGATCGCCGCCGCGCTGTCGGATCACCCGGAGCCCACCCTCGCCCACGCCGGATCGGACGGCGAACGTGACTGACCTCGCCGCCGACGCCGGGACGACGCATGCCGAGGCGACGGCGACGGAAGGCGCGCTGTCGGCCTGGGATCGCGTGCGGATCGCGCGGCATCCGGAACGGCCGCACGCCCTCGCCTACATTCACGGGTTGATGTCCGAATTCGTCGAACTGCACGGCGATCGCGCGTTCGGCGACGACCGCGCGCTCATCGGCGGCTTGGCGAATTTCCGCGGCCGGACGGTGATGGCGCTCGGGCATCAAAAAGGGGAAAACACGCGGGAAAACATCGAGCGCAATTTCGGCATGGCGCGGCCGGAAGGCTATCGAAAAGCCGAACGCCTCCTGCGGCACGCCGGCAAATTCGGCTTTCCGGTCGTGACCTTCATCGACACGCCGGGCGCCGAGCCGAACATCGCATCGGAAGAGCGGGGCCAGGCGACCGCGATCGCCGAAAGCCTGATCATGATGGCGAATCTGCGCGTGCCGAGCGTCGCGGTGGTCATCGGCGAAGGCGGCTCCGGCGGGGCGCTGGCGATCGGCGTCGCCGACCGGATCGTGATGCTCGAAAACGCGATCTACGCCGTCGCCTCGCCCGAAGCGTGCGCCGCGATCCTCTGGAAAGACGCGGCGAAAGCGGCGGACGCGGCTGAGACGATGCGCATCACCGCCCGCGAATTGGCTGGCCTCGGCATCGTCGACGCGATCGTGCCGGAGCCGACGCCCGCCCACGAAGCGGCGAACGCGACGATTCAGGCGACGGGCGAGACGATCGCGCGGCTCCTCGACGAGTTGCTCGCGACCCATTCGATCGCCGACCAACCCGGCGTCGAACGCCTGCGCGAAGCGCGGTATCGCAAGTTCCGTCGCATCGGCGCATGGCGACAGGAAGAGCAGCGCGCCCACAACTTGCCCGACGACGACCTGGCGCTCTGAATCGTCACCACATCATCCTGAGTGGCGCGTCCAACGTCAATCGTCATCCTGACGAAGGAAGGATCTCGGTCCTCCAATTCGCACAGTTGCCGTAGTAAGTCCTTCATTCGTCAGGATGACCGTCGGCGCTGGGGGCGCGGCTCCCTCGGGCAGTCCGGGCGCAGAGTGGCCACGCAGATCAGCGACCAGCCGGACGGCGCTCCGGAGCATCGTCGCCGAGGGTGATCCAGCCGGCGCGCAGGGCGGCGATCACCGCCTGCGTCCGGTCGGTGACGGCAAGTTTGCGCAAGACCGACGAGACGGCATTCTTGACCGTCTGTTCGGAGACGCCGATCGATCCGGCGATCTCGCGGTTGCTCTGCCCCTGCGCGATCAAATCGACGACGCGCAACTCGCGTTCGTTCAGCGGGCTCGCCGGCGCACGCTCTTCAGGGCCAGCACTTGCCAAACCCCGCGCGGCCAACGGCGCGTTGGCGGATGCGACGCGTCGCACCAGTTCGGTCAGATCGTCGGGATCGATGCTCTTGGCGACCAGCGCGCTCGCGCCGGCCGCCGCCGCCCGCGCCGCCGCGCCGTCATCCGCCTCGTTCGCGAGGATGATGACGCGCACGCTCGGGCGTCGCCGCGTCGCCTCGCGGGCGACGTCAAGACCCGACACCTGGCCGAGTTCGCCCTGCACGATGGCCACCAGCGGCGCGTGCCGGTCGATCGCCGCGATGGCGGCCGGGCCGTCCGTCGCCTCGCCGACCACCGTGACGTCCGGGCTTCGCTCCAGGCTCCAGCGCACGCCGCGCCGGAAGAGCGGTTGTTCGTCGGCAATCAACACCGTGATGCGTCGCGTCATGCGTTGGTCCTCGCCCCCCAGCGGCGCGACAACCCACGTCGCTTTCCGACCGGAGTATACGTACACCCGCGCGCAAGGACAATCCCGCCAGCGCGCCAGACGGGCGCCGGCGTCGTGCGGCACGATTTCCGACAGACCAAGATGCAGGCCATTCCCGGCTCGACGGTGGATGACCGACTACACTCTCTCCACGAGGGCGCGACCGTTTGGCCCCCGCGCGACTCCAGCACCGCAAGGAGACGAATCATGACCGACCAGAGCGCGACCGCGCCGGTGCCGACCACTGACGAGGAATGGCGCCGACGCCTGACGCCGCAGCAATACGCCGTGTTGCGCCAGGCGGGCACGGAGCGGCCATTCAGCGGCGAATACGTCGACACCGAAACCGACGGCATGTACCGCTGCGCCGCCTGCGGCAATCCGCTCTTCGCCAGCGACGCGAAGTTTCATTCCGGGAGCGGCTGGCCCAGTTTCACCGAAGCCGTCTCGCCCGACGCCGTCGAACTGCACGAAGACCGTTCGCACGGCATGGCCCGCACCGAAGTGCGCTGCGCCCGCTGCCATGGGCATCTGGGCCATCTCTTCAACGACGGCCCGCGCGACCGCGGCGGCTGCCGCTGGTGCATCAACAGCGCCGCGCTCGAGCTGGAGGAGCGATAGTCGGCAAGCCGGCAAGTCGAGGAGTCGAGAAGAGGTGAACGACATCGCCGCGTCGTCATCCTGAGTGGTCATGCCACGGAGCGGCGCCCCCACGGCATGAAAGACGGAGTTTTTCAGAGCAGCGAAGTCAAAGGATCTCGTTCTTGTTGACGGCAGAGAACGAGATGCGTTGACAAGTTCGGCATGACAGGGCGGGCACGCCGCGCTTCTCTTCGACTCGGACTTGCCGACTCGCCGTCTTGCCGACTTGCCGTCTCGTCACTTGCATACCCACTCGTTTTTCCGGCCTTGCTTCCACATCCAGCCGGCGGCCATGGCGTTGGCTTTGGCGTCGAAGATGTTCTTGTTGCCATAAGGCGTCGATTTCCAGGTCGATTTGATGAACTGGAACAGCCCGTACGATTTGCCGCGCTGATTGACCGCGCACGGATCGAGATTCGACTCGCACGTCGCCACCCGCAGCATCGCTTTCGGCGACTGGTTGTAGCGTTTGGCCGCTTTCCTGATGAGGCGGGTCACTTCGGCGCGGGACGTGTGCTTGCAGCGCTTCTGCGCCTCGATCAAATCGACGTCCGGCTCGCTCGCCACCAGCGCGATCCCGCTCGCCAGCACGCCGCGAATCGCCCAGCGCCGATCGCCCTGATGCGCCAGACGCAAGGTCATCCCATCGAAGTCGTCGCTTCGCATCCCGCTCGCTCCGTTCCAACGCCGTATGGTCCCGCGGCGGGCGCGGCGAGCGGACAGGCCGTCGCGCGCAACGCGGGTTCGATCGATCGCTTTACGGGGCAGAACGAGTATAGCCCGGCGCCGGTTGCGGCCGCGCCGGGCGATCGGGACCGATGGCGGAAAAGCGGCTACAACTCGGTGACGACCGGCAAGATCATCGGCCGGCTGCGGGAGCGGCGGTAAAGCGCCTTGCCGACAATTTCCTTTGCGCGCTGGATCAGATAGCCGGTTTGCGGCTCCCCTTTCGGCCGCCGTTCCAGCGCCTTGCGCAATTCGCGGGTCGCTTCCTGCAACGGCCCGTCCTGCAACTCGGAGCGGAGTCCTTTCGTCACCAGATCCGGACCGGCGATCAGTTTGCCCGTTTCCCGATCGACGACGATCGTGACCACCACCACGCCGTCGTCGGCCAGATGGTCGCGGTCGCGCAACGTCACCTGGCCAGTCCCGCGCTCGCCGAGCCGATCGACCAGGACAGTGCCCGAAGGCACATGGCCACGCTGGACCGCGCTCTTGGCGGTGAATTCGATCACGCCGCCGATTTCGGGCAGGAACACCCGGTCGGCGGGAATGCCGACTTCGGCGCACAGTTCGCGATAGAGCGCCATGTGGCGAAACTCGCCATGGATCGGCACGGCGTATTTCGGGCGGAGCAGTTCGAGCATCCGCTTCAATTCGTCCCGGCTGGCGTGTCCTGACACATGCACGCCGCGGGCAAGCGCGCTGTAGATGACCGTCGCGCCGCGGCGATAGAGATTGTCGATCGTGCGGCTGACGGTATCTTCGTTGCCGGGCACCGGCGTCGCCGAGACGAGCACGATGTCGCCGCGGCCGATCCGGATCTTCGGATGTTCCGCGGCGGCGATGCGCGACAGCGCCGCCGCCGCTTCACCCTGGCTGCCGGTGATGACCAGCACCCGCTTGTCGCGCGGCAGATGCAGCACGGCGTCGAGCGGCTGGAGCAGCCCGTCCGGCGGGTTGAGGTAGCCGAGATCGACCGCCACCCGCGCGTTTTGCTCCATGCTCCGCCCGGCCACCGCCACCACCCGGCCATACTTGTAGGCCGCGTGCAGCGCCATGTGCAGCCGGCTGATGTTCGAGGCGAAGGTGGCGATGATGACCTGCCCCTTCGCGTCGCGGATCGTCGCGTCGATCGTGTCGAGGACGACCTTTTCCGAAGGGGTGCTCCCTGACGACTCGACCCGCGTCGTGTCGCTCAAGAGCGCCAGCACGCCCCGATCGCCGACCTGCCGCAACAACCGCTCGTCCGTCGGCGCGCCCATCACCGGCGTCGGATCGAATTTGAAATCGGCGGAGTCGACGATCGTGCCGACCGGCGACGTGATCGCGATGGCGTTCGTGTCCGGAATCGAATGGGTGACGTGGATGAACTGGGCCGACAACTGGCCGAGTTGCACCCGCTCGCCCGATTCGACCGGCCGCAATGAGGCGAGTTTGTCGAGCCGCGATTCGTTCAACTTCATTTCGATGAAGCCGAGCGCCAGCGGCGAGCCGTAGATCGGGATCGGCGCCCGGCTCTTGAGTTGCGGCAACACATAGGGGAGCCCGCCGATATGATCTTCGTGCCCGTGCGTGATCAGGATGCCGCGCAAATTCGCGATGCGCTCTTTCACGTAGGTCACGTCCGGGATGATCAGGTCGATCCCGCGCTGGTCTTCTTCCGGAAATTTCGCGCCGCAATCGAGCATGATCAGATCGCGCTCGTACTCGACGAGCGTCATGTTCTTGCCGATTTCGCCGACGCCGCCGAGGGGTATGACGCGCAATTTGCCGCGCGGCCCGGCCAGCGCGTTGGTCCGGTCGTCCGACGCCGGACGTTGTTGCCCGCGCCGGCGGCCGCCTGTTGGTTGCGGCGTCCCGCCGTTGGCAGCCGGCGGCGTCGATCGGCCGCGCCGCCGCTGCGGCGGTCGGCCGCGCTCGGCCGATTCGCCATCGGCGCCCGCGCCGCCTTGCGGTCGCCCGTCGCCGGAGCCAGGCCGGCGATCCGGCGGGCGGCTCCCGGATCGCCGCTGTCCGTCGTTCGGCTGGCCGCCGGAGGGCGCGGACGCGTCGTCGCGCCGCATGCGAAATCGTTCGTTGGCGTCGTTCGCCACAGATGCTCCTCGCTTCTTCGCGCTCGGTCCCGAGCGGATCATTCGTGCGGCGACCACCCTCCGCGGTGGCGGACATGGCGGCGCCGGCGGGCGGTTCGATGGTCCCGGCCCGAACGGTCGTTCCAGCGTCGTCCCGGCTTCCCGCCAGGACGAGCCGATCACTGGGAACAGTGTAGTCGGTTTGCCGCGGCGAACCCTCGTCAGCCGGGGCCACCGCGATACAAGATGAGTTGGGTGCAGCGAAAGAGCGCGATCGTCTTGCCCGTGGCGTCCGCCCGCACCGTCGCGTCCCAGACCTGGGTCGAGCGACCGCCGTGGCGCAGTTCCGCGTCGCACAGGAGCGTGCCCGCGAGCGTCGTGCCGACGAAATTGGCTTTCAACTCGATCGTCGTGAATCCGCTCGCCGCGTCCGGCAGGTTCGCCCAGGCGCCGTAGCCGGCCGTCGTGTCGGCGAGGGTGATGACCGTCCCGGCGTGGAGATAGCCATTCGGCGCGAGCAATTCTTCCCGCAATTCGAGCCGGCTCCGCACCCGCGGCCCATCGACCTCGATGATTTCGAGCCCGATCAGGCCGACCAGCGTTCCCTCGCTCGCGGCATTGAGCGATTCCGCGGTCGACCGGCGTGGCAATTCGGGCGTGGGCACGCAGACGCTCCCAGTCGGCTAGCGCAGCCGCGGCAAGAAGAAAAACGCCGCCGCCATCAGCACGATCAGCACGACGACGCAACCGATCGCCAGCGCCGTGCCGGCGCCGATCGTCGTCGATGGGGGCCGCGGCGTCGCGGGCTGCTCGGCCGCATCCGGCGGCGTTCCAGGACGATTCGGTTCGGGCTCCGACACGCGGCTTCTCCGGATCAGCCGGCCGGCGCGGAGCCGCCGGGCGAACCACCGCCCGGCACGGACGGCGGCGTCGGCACCGCCGGCGGCGGCGGACCGAAGAGGAAGAACGTGTCGAACAGCCACTCGCCGTTTTCAAGGGCGAAATCGATCCGCTGCGGAATCGGCTCGCCGCCAAAGGTGATCTCGACATACGCCCAGACGTGCGTCTGGTCGATCGTGTTGATCCGGCCAATCCGCTCGAACGACACCGGCGTCGCCATGAACGCTTTCAATTCTTGCGCGATCTGCGGCAACGGCCCGATGGTCGACAACTGCTGGAACACGGCCGACGAGTGCAGAGGCAGGAATCGCGCCGGGTCTTGCGTCGCCCAACAGCCGGTCGCCTGCCGCAACAAGGCGTCGATCGCGTCGTCGACCGAAGCGCCTTGCTCGATTCCTTCCTGCCGCGCCACGGCCGACAGATTCGGCTCGGGCGTGCCGGACGGACCCGAGATCGGCCCTGGCGTCGTCGATGTCGCCGGCGCGCCGGGGCCGTTGAGGGGCACGGTGGCGCACGCCTGGTAACTGGCGAAGGCGCG
>JAICJJ010000104.1 GCA_025928535.1 Thermomicrobiales bacterium | reverse complement strand
TCGTCAGAAACGGGATGAATTCGTTCGGCACGACGAGGCGGTCGAGCAGATCGGCGGCGTCGCGATAGCGTCCTTCGCCGAGCCCGCCCAGTTTTTGCAACTCCTCGCCCCGCAATTGCTCGTAGCGGTGGGCGGTGATGCGCGCGCCGTCTTCGGTCGCCGCGCCATGGTGGATCCATTGCCAGAGTTGGGCGCGGGATATTTCGGCGGTCGCGGCGTCTTCCATCAGATTGAAGATCGCCGCCGCGCCGGTGCCGAGGAGCCAGGAATTGATGTATTGCAGCGCCACGCTGACGTTGTTCCGCAGGCCGGCTTCGGTGATCGCGCCGCCCGGCACGCGCAGGTCGGTCAAGTCGGCAGCGGTCGTCTGGACGTCGTCGCGCTGCCGTTCTTGCTGGTTCGGGCGCTCGCCGAGGACGCGGTCGAAGACCTCCATCGCCACCGGCACGAGCCCGGGATGGGCGACCCACGTGCCGTCGAAGCCGTCGCCCGCTTCGCGCTCCTTGTCTTCCCGCACCTTGGCGAACGCCATCTCGTTGACTTCGGGATCGCGCCGGGAGGGAATGAAGGCGGCCATGCCGCCGATGGCGTGGGCGCCCCGCCGGTGACAGGTCTTGACGAGGAGTTGGGTGTAGGCTCGCATGAAGGGAACGGCCATCGTCACCTGGGCGCGGTCGGGCAAGATCAGATCGTCCCGATTCCGCAGCGTCTTGATCGCGCTGAAGATGTAGTCCCAGCGGCCGGCGTTGAGGCCGGCGGCGTGGTCGCGCAATTCGTAGAGGATTTCGTCCATTTCGAACGCGGCCGGCAACGTTTCGATGAGGACCGTCGCCCGGATCGTGCCGCGCGGAACGTCGAGCCGATCCTGCGCGAAATTGAAGACGTCGTTCCAGAGCCGCGCTTCGCGATGACTCTGCAATTTCGGCAGATAGAAATACGGGCCGGAGCCGCGGTCGAGCAATTCCCGCGCGTTGTGGAAGAAATAAAGCCCAAAATCAAACAAACTCCCCGACATCGGCTTGCCATCGACCAGCACATGCCGCTCGTCGAGATGCCAGCCGCGCGGCCGCAGCAGCAACGTCGCGGTCGTGTCGTTCAAGGCATAGACGCGACCGTCCGGATTGGTGAACGAAATCGCGCGGCGGACCGCGTCGATCAGGTTTTGCTGGCCTTCGATGACGTTGCGCCAGGTCGGCGACGATGCGTCTTCGAGATCGGCCATGAACACCTTCGCGCCCGAGTTGAGCGCGTTGATGACCATCTTGCGGTCGCACGGACCGGTGATCTCGACCCGGCGGTCGTTCAGATCGGCCGGAGCGGCGGCGACTCGCCAGTCGCCAGCGCGTACGTCGGCCGTTTCGGGCAGGAAATCGAGCGATTCGCCGGCGTCGATGCGCGCTTGCCGTTCTTCCCGCGCCCGCAGCAATTCCTGGCGCCGGCCATTGAATTCCCGCTGCAACGCGGCGACGAACGCCAGCGCATCTGGCGAAAGCACGCGCTCGTCGCCCGGCTCGAGCGGCTTGCGAATCTCCACTCCGTCGATCATGCGTCCTCCTTCGTCGCGGACGCGCCCATGACCGCGGGTCGGCGCGGCCGAAGCCCAATCTGGTCGGGACATCGTAGCGCACCGGCGGGGATCTGAGTCGGGAAGAACGCCCATCGTCATCCCGCGACGTCGTGTGGGGACTGGCGCGACCGGCAACCGGGGTCCCCCATCTCCGCGCCCCCTGTCGGCCAGGTCGCGGAAACGCCGCGCGGCGAAGACCGCGCCGGCACGCCTCGGCGATCGGAAATCCTTCGTGCTCGACCAACCCGACGAAGTCCTGCCGTTGCTCCATGATCGATCGCTCCTGCCACGGCATCGGCGCGTCGTCCGTTCGGAGGCGACGATGCCGCATCAGGTGCAATGGATGTCTCCGAACAGGTGTATCGGATGTCTCCGGTCTCTACACTTCGTCGGAATGACGGAGCGGTCGGCGCTGTACGACGTGTGCGAACTGGATACGTTCGGGGTTTCGTCTGCCTTCCCTGCCTACCCTGCGCTCAGCGCGCCTTCGTCGACCAGACGCTCCATTTCGGTGACGACCCGGTCGTATTCGGCCAGACCCGCTTCGAGCGGGGCGGGCGAGGCGAGGTCGACGCCGGCGCGCCGGAGCAGATCGAGCGGGTAGTCCTTGCCGCCGGCAGCGAGCAATTCGAGATAGCGCCGCCGCGCCGGCTCGCCTTCATCGCGGATGGCGCGGGCGAGCGCGATCGCCGCCGAAAGGCCAGTCGCGTACTGGTAGACGTAAAACGCGCGGTAAAAATGGGGAATCCGCGCCCAGTTGATGCGGACGTCGTCGGTGACCTCGACGCCCGGCGTGTAGGCGGCGTAGAGGTCGCCATAGAGATCGTTCAGACCGGTGAGAGTCAGGGGCACGCCCGCTTCGGCCATGGCGTGGGCCTTGGCTTCGAATTCGGCGAACATCGTCTGCCGGACGACCGTCCCCATATAGGCGTCGGAGAACCGCTCGAGCAAGGCGAAGCGGCCGATCTTGTCTTCGGCCGGCGTTTCTGCGAGCAGACGCCAGGTCAGCAACACCTCGTTGACGGTCGAGGCGATTTCAGCCAGAAAGATCGGATAGCCCGCTTCGTGGAAGGGGAGCGCGCGGTCGGCGTAGAGGCTGTGCATGGCATGGCCCGCTTCGTGGGCCAGCGTGAAGACATGGTCGATCGTGCCGTTCCAGTTCATCAGGATCACGGGCGGCTTGCCGTACGCGCCCCAGGAATAGGCGCCGGACCGCTTCCCCCTGGTTTCGTAGACATCGACCCAGCGCCGATCGAACCCCCCGTGCAGCAAATCGACATACTCGTCGCCGAGCAGACCGACGCCATCGAGCACGATCTCGATCGCTTCCCGATAGGGATAGGATCGGTCTGGCTGCGGCGCGAGCGGAACTTGCAGGTCGTAGGCGGCAAGGCGGTCGACGCCGAGAATGCGCCGCCGCAATTCGAGATCGCGGGCGATGACGCCGGCCCCGCCCCGGACGGTGGCGATCAGGTTGTCGTAGACCTCCACGGGAATCTTGTTGCCGAAAAGCGCCGCTTCCCGCGCCGATGGAAAGTGATGGACCCTGGCTCCGAAGACATCGGTGCGGACCGACGCCGAATAGAGCGCCGTCAAGGTGTGCTCGTGATCGCGATAGGCGCGCATGAACGTTTCGTGCGACGCGCGCCGCACGTCGCGATCTTTCGACCGGAGGAGCAACTGGTGGCGCGCCTTGGTCAGCGTCACCTCCTGACCTCGCTCGTCGCGGACGCGGCCGTAGGTGAGGTCGGCGTTGTCGAGGGCGTTGAAGGCGTCCGGCGCGCCGCGTTCGACATCGGCGTTCTGGGCGAGAATCTGCTCGATTTCGACCGAGCGGACGTGCGGGCGACGGCGCGCCAGGTTGTCGAGGAGATGGCGGTAGGGCGTAAGGTCGGGCGACGCCGCCAGCGTGTCGAATCGTTCCGCCGGCAGCCCGAGCACTTCGGGATCGACGAACGCCAGGGCTTCCGCGGCGCCGATGGCGATGGCGACGCCGCGTTCGTAGCGCGCCTTCGCCGCTTGATCGGCGGTGTCTTCGTCCCGCCGGAGATTGGCGTAGACCTGCAGCCGCTCGATCGTTTCCCGGACGGCGAAGATGTCGTCGAGCGCTTGCCGCAACGCTGCCGGCGAATCGCCGAGATGGCCGCGATGGGCGACGGCCTTCTGGATCAGGGCCGGCGCGGCCGCGGCATCGGCGTCCCATGCGGCGTCGTCGCGGTAGATCGTCTCCAGATTCCAGGTGTCTTCGACCGCGACCCGATCGCGGGTCAAAACATCGTCAGAAGTCGTCGTCATTGCTGATCCCCTCGTCGCGCGATGCGATGCCCTGTGGTCGAGGCTCATGGCCCGGAACGTCGCGGCTTGGCCACCGTCGGCGGAGCGTCACGCCGCCGGCGTTGCGACGGGCGTCGCGTTCGCCCCGGCGCCTTTCCCCTTGCTCCGCTCCTTGCGCGTCTTCGCGCCGGCGTTCTGGTTGCCCTTGCCGGCCAGCGGCGGGTTGCCCGCGATCAACGGTTGCAACGCTTGTTCCGCCGCTTGCAGCACGATGTCGTCGGCCGGCGGCAAGATCAGCGAAGCGGTCGTCTTCGGCGCGCGGACCGTCGGGGCGACGCCCTTGCCTTCCAGAAAGACGCCGCCATCGGCGTCCTGAAAGCCGACGAGCGGCGCCCGGAACTGGATGTGTCCTGGCATCAGCCAGGGAAAGACGCCCCCTTCGACGCCGGCGGTCGCGCTCTGCCCAACGATCAGGTGGCTCGGGTCGTGGGCCATCGCCGCGGCGAACAACTCGCAGGCCGAAGCGCAGTCGGAGCCGATCAGGACGGCGACCGGTTTCGACCATTGGACAGGAGCCGGCTCGACCTGATCGATGCCGCTGACGACGTCGTTGCCCGCCGCGTCGACGAACACGCGCCGGTCCAGCGTGAAGGTTCGATCGTAGAAACTGCCGGCCATGTAGGTCGCCAGCCGCGCGACGCCGCCGCCGTTGCTTCGCACGTCGACGATCAGCGCCGTCGCGCCGAGCCGATCGAGTTCGCCCAGCGACCATTCCCAGGCGTGGGTCAGCATCGTCATGTCGTCGGCGAACGTGTCGATCTCGATGTAGCCGATCTTGCCGGGGAGCAATTTGGCGGTGATTGGCGCCTGGGCCGGGTCGGCGAGATCGAGGCCGCATGGTTTGTCCAGCCCGTACGGGTCGAGGGCGGCCGTCAGCGTCGCGCGCTTGTCGGCGTCGGCGCCGGGCGGCCGCCACGACACGGCGGCGGACGCGCCGACTGGCATCCGCGGCAGCAACCGCAGCCGCTGGCGTTGCAAGCCGGCGTCGGTCGATTCGCTGAAGAGTTGATCGACGCGCTTCGCCGCGTCGGCCGCCGGCATGCCGTTCCATTCGGTCAGGATGGAGCCGGGGGCAATCCCGGCCTTTGCCGCGGCCGAGTCGGCCTGGACGCAGCGGACGACGATCGCGCCGTCGTCGTTTTGGCCGAGGGCGATGCCAACCCCGCCGCCGAAGTGATCGACGACATAGTTGGCGGGCGGATCGACCGCGGCGTGGCCGTCGTGCATCGCGATCGCGAGATGCATCAACGCCACGTTATATGCATTCTGGTCGTGAGCTTGCTCGGCGGCGACGACTTCCGGCCGGATTTTCGCCGCGATGGCGTCCCAATCGAGTCCTTTCGCTTTCGTGAAAGGATAGCGGGTCCGCAGTTCCTCGAGCAGGCGGTCGAACGCCTGCGTGTAGGTCAGGTTCGAGAGGTCCTTGAGGCCCGCTTCGCCTTCGATCATCGGCACCGCGACCGTGTCGGTCCGAATCTGGGCGAACGGTTGCTGGTCGAGATCGACCACCGTCCAGCCTTGCGGGATCGGCCCGACCGGATCGTCGGCGGTGAAGAGGAGGCCGTCGGGGCCGAATCCGGTCGGGAACTGCTCGTTGCCGTCGGCGGCCCAGACGATCACATCGCCGCCGGTCACTTCGTTCGTGCCGACCGCGACCTTCAGCGAACTGAGGGCGGTCGGCCAGCCGCGCATTTCGATCGGATCGAGAAACGGATCGCCCGAAGCGTTGTTCTGAAAATCGAGAGCGTAGACCTGCACCCCCGGGCCGGCCGCGCCGTGGGCCAGGTCGTTCGTCCCGCCCTCCGGCCGGATCGGCAAATCCATCCGGAACGACGCGCCGCTGTGGAGGTCGCCTTGCAGATTCGCCGTGATCTGGATGGGCGACGGCAGCGGCATCCGCAGATCGCGTTTGACGAAGGCGGTCAGATCGGTCAGGTTGACGAACGGTTCCGACAGCACTCGCAGCAGCATCGGATTGGAAACAGCCACCGTGCCGGTCAGGGTCTCGACGCCCGATCCGGTTTCCGCCCGCGTCAGCGCCGGGGCGAGCGGCGGCGCCACGGCGGCAACGAGAAGGAGCGCGACCAGCCAGCGCCAGCGTTGTCCAATCCGTGAAGGAGCGCGATCCATTCGGCGATCACCTCGAAAAGATGCGGGGGCGACTCGTGCCACGCCCGGCGATCCGTAGTTGCTCGTTTCGCAGCCCCCGGCCGCTCGTTCTGAAGCCGAGCGGCCGGGGCGCGAGCGATAGCGTATCCTGCCTGGCGATCGGTCGCCCACGTTTGTCTGACGACGATGCGTTGAGACGCGGCGCCGACGCCAGACGGTCGAAAGGAGATCAGCGACGGGAACGCCTGAGTCGATCGATCTGCGAACGGGCGCGCGCGCCGCGGTCTGCGTCGATTGCGGCGAAGCGTTCGCCCATACGTCGGCGGAAATCGCCGCGCGGCGAACGCGCGGCCGTCCACTCCCCACCCGGTGCGAGGTTTGCCGGAGCCGATTTCTCGCCGAACGCGAATCGGCGCGCGCCCGGCAATTTCGCGCGACGCGGCTCGGCCCGCCGTCGCCGCGCCTGCCGGGTCCGGACGGAGCGGCCGAGCGACTTTACCCGGCGGTCTGCGCCGAGTGCGGCCGCGCGATCCGCTTGCCGTTCGACCCGAGCCCGGACCGGCCGGTGTTTTGCCGCGCCTGCCTCGAAGCGCGCGCCGGCCGCTGACTGGAGAAGTGCGCCCGGGCTGTTTACACGGACGCATTGCGCGCCGACGGACGATTCCGCCTGAGGCGCGGTCGAATGACGAACTCGACCCTCAACTCGCCGCTTTCATTACGAGGGCGCCGATCCTCGCCTCGATCTCGGGGGTCAACTCTGTCAGGGCGAAAGAGGTCGGCCACATGGCTCCGTCGTCGAGGTTCGCGGCGTCGCTGAAGCCGAGCGTCGCGTATCGCGCGTTGAATTTCTGCGCGGCCTGAAAAAAGCAGACGACCTTGCCGTCCCTGGCATAGGCGGGCATCCCGTACCAGAGTTTCGGCGAGAGGGACGGCGCGCTTGCCACGATGATCGCATGGAGCCGCTCGCCCAGGACGCGATCCGGTTCCGGCATCTCGGCGATCTTCGCGAGCACAGCGCTTTCCTCGTCTGCCTTGTTGGCTCCCTTGCCGCGGCGAGAAGCCGTCTTCAACTCCTTGGCGCGCTCCTTCATCGCGGCTCGTTCTTAGGCCGTGAATCCTTCGGCTGTCTCGTGGCCCGCGGCGCCGCTCTTGGCGGACTGCTCTGACATCGCTTGCATGCTCCCTTGTGAACGGAGATCGCGACCACGCCCTGCCTGGCGAGGCGGCGCCCGGTCAACCTTCTGACGAACCCAAACGGGAAAATGTGACCGATAACTGGAATGCAGGGCAGCCGGGAGCGCCACGGCGCTCCCGGCTGCTTTGCGGCGAATTCGCTTCCGAACCGGACGATCAGCCCTCGATCTCGTCGGCGCATTCGCGCTCGGCGATGGTGAGGGCGTCGTCGGCGATGCCGACCATGCGGTCGATTTCCTCTTTCGTCACGATCAGCGGCGGGGCGAAGTGCATCACATCCCAGACGCGGGTGACGAGGCCCTTGTCCATGACCAGTTCGCCGACGCGCTTGGTGAATTTGGCGTCCTTGCCGAACTTTTGTCGGGTTTCCTTGTTCTTGACCAGATCGATCGCCGCCAGCAAGCCGAGACCGCGCACGTCGCCGACGGTCGGGTGGGCGCGCAGTTCGTTGAGGCGGGAGATGAGATAGGCGCCCATCTCCTTCGACCGCTCCGGGAGTTTTTCGCGGCGCAAGATGTCGATGTTCGTCAGCGCCGCCGCCGCCGACACCGGGTGGCCGCCGAACGTGAGCAGGTGGCCGAAGGCGACGTCCTTGTGCTCCTTGAAGGTTTCGTAGACCGACTCGCGGACGACCGCCGCCGACAGCGGCGCGTAGCCGGAGGTGATCCCCTTCGCGACGGTGATGAGGTCGGGCCGGCCGCCGAACCGCTGGATGCCGAACCACTCGCCCAGCCGCCCGAAGCCGCACACGACCTCG
>JAICJJ010000027.1 GCA_025928535.1 Thermomicrobiales bacterium | reverse complement strand
GGCCGGATGGGATTCACCGCCGCCGCGCTTGGCGGCTTCAAGACCGCGCTCATGCTGCGCGGCGTCATCGCGACCAACGTCATGGGCCGCCCGCTGACCCGCTACGATGCCGCCGAGGTCGCCCGCGTCCGTCAGATTCTGGACGAAGCGGGCTTGTAGCGCGAAAGCGTCAGCGAGGGGGACGATCGATGGGCAGCGCCACGAGGTCCGGTTCGATCTCAGGGAGGGCAGGAGGCATCATGCGCCGGATCGTCGCGCTCCCGCTCCTGGCGCTCATCGCGCTCGGGGCCACGGTCGTCGGCGGCGGCGGGCTTGCGGCGGCGCCTGGCCGGGACTTCGCAGACCATCCGGCGGTCGGCTCCTGGCGCGTCCATCGCGATCCGGAAATCTCGAACTATCCGCTCGAACTCATGAGTCTGTCGGCCGACGGCACGGCGCTCGACTACGGCGCGTATGGCACGACCGGCGTCGGCGCCTGGAAACCGACCGGCGCCGACGCCGCGATCGTGTCGTTCACGTTTGTCACCGACGGCCCGGCCTACATCGTGATCCGCGCCAGTCTTGCGTTCGCGCCGGATGGAGAGTCGTTCACGGGCACGTTCACGACCGAAGCCGTGTTCGACCCCGCCCACGGGGGAACGAGCGGCGAGATCGGTCCCGGAAAGGTCGACGGCACGCGCATGGCGGCGGAGGCTCCGGGCACGCCCGTCGCCTCCTTCGCCGAGTTTTTCCCGAACCCCGCGGGCACGCCGGAGGCCACGCCCCTGCCGTAATCGCCGCACGCGATCCGACGTTCGGAGCGGGGCGGCGGGCGCAGGCTACCCGGCCGCGCCCGCCACACGCTCGACGACGCGAAATTGTGGCAATCCAGGCGGGTTCGGCAACAAATTGACAGGCATCGGATACTCACCTGTGCAGGTCGTGCTGGATTGGCCGCTCGACCCCGTCACCGAAGAACAGGCGTCGAGGTGGGTCAGCGGCTCTTCCGCATCATTCGGGGCAACTGGCCCACGATCGACGACTTCAAATCGCACAAGGAGATCGGCAAACCGCTGCTCGACGATCGTTGGCGCCGCGAATGGGCGAGCGGGGTTTCCACGTTTGACACGCTCGACTACGCGATTCAACGCGCAAGAGTACTCCGGTTCAAAGTTGGCGAATGGGTGGTCGCGCTTGACCTCCCGGACGACGGAAGCGTCGAATTCCGGCAAACTGGCGACGATCCGCATCATTACACTGTCTATGGACGAGCCGAGGTTCTCCTCGCCCTCGCCAGTGGCCCAGCAACATCCGCCCGGGAGTAGGAGATGACCATAAGTTACGAATTGGTCGACACTGACGACGGCAACATGATCGGATCCTATTCAAGCATGGCGCAGGCCGGCGACGTTGTTCGGGCCGCGTACGCCGCGGCCGGAGCCCAGGGAGTCCGAAGCCTGGCGTTGATCGAAGTCGATCGCCAATCCGGCAGGCAGACGCTGATCGCTGCGGATAACGAACTTGCTCATCGCGTCATGGGCTCGATCCTGCGACGCGTGACCGCTTCGAATCCTGGACAGCAATCGACCGCAACCGGAGCGTCCTTCTCGATTTTCCTCCGGGGTCGCGGCGCCGTCCGCATGGAGGGTGGATGGCGCATCCTGTTCAGCGATCTTCCGCTCGGAGCCAACCGTGTGGCGGCCCGTGGCTGATCAGCGCGACTCGCGACGCGTGCGCGTCGATTGCTTTTTGTTGGCGGACGCCGCCCAGGAAGTGGACAACAAACTGTTCATCCTCGGCGGAGGATGGGATCTCTTGCGCCTCCCCGGCCCGGACGATGCACAAACCTCGATCGCGTTGGCGATGCGATTCGTCGTGCCAAGGTCCGAGACGAACCGCACCCTGTCGTTCACGTTGCAACTCGAAGACGCCGACGGCAACCGCCTTGTGCAGCATCCTCCAATCATCGAACTCGACGCCGAACCATCACCGGAACTTACCCCTGGCTTGGAGCGAACGGTTCCGTTCGCGATCACGATTGATCGACTGACGTTTCGAGATCCGGGCGCGTATGCCTTCACGATCTCGCTCGACGGCGCGGAACTTGCCCGAACGTGGTTTCAGGTTCAGTTCCTGGATGCGAACCGGCCAGCGTGACGCGCCGGTCAGCGATTGAAGCGACCCGATTCACGCGGCTCTGAACCGACGGTCGGCAACATCGTGCCGCGACCAATGCAACGTTTGGTCCACAATGACGCCCGCAACGGCGCGGCGACCGTTCCGCCTACGCAACCGCGACGACCGTGTAGACCATCGTTCCGGCCGGCGTCTTGACCGACGCCGTGTCGCCGGCGCGACAGCCGAACACCGCCCGGCCGACCGGCGATTCGGTCGAGATGCGGCGATCGAGCGTGTTGGCTTCTTCCGGGACGACCAGAATCCAGGTTTCTTCTTCGCCGTCGTCGGAGCGCAGCGTCACCTCGGACCCGAGCCCGACCACGCCGTTCGGCGCGGTTCGTTCGATCACCTCGGCGTGGGCGAGGGTTTGCTGCAACTCGTGGATGCGCGCTTCGAGCCCGACCCACTCGTCCTTGAGGTCTTCGTACTCCGCGTTGTCCGACACGTCGCCGCCTTCGGTCGCATCCTGAATGCGGGCGGCGAGGAGCGGCCGACGCTCGTCGCGCAGGGTCGCGAACTCAGCTTCCAGGCGGGCCTTGCCCGAAGCGGTCAACTGCACGGTGCGCTGAGCCATGGTGGCGCATCCTTTCGTCCGATCGGGAACTCCAATGACCCCGATCATGCGGGCCTGAGCGCGACGCCTTGTACACGGAAATCGGGCGCGCCTCACGCCGCCGCCGTCGCGTGGCGGCCGACCTCGCGAGCCCCGCTCGAACCATACGCAAAAGCCGAGGGCGTCAAACCCCCGGCTCCGATCTCTGTGCTGAGTATAGTCCCCTCCGGGGGGAAAGTAAACGGCGACCGAAACGCGCTGCTTGCTCTCGGGCAAGCGGCGCGCATTCCTCAACCGCGCCGGGTGTCCGCTTCCGCCTCGGCGTTCAACCGCTCTTTCACCCAGATCCGGATCAGCGTCGATGCCCCGATGCCCATCGCGGCGGCGCGGCGCCTCAACTCGGCCCGATCGCGCGCGTCGAGTCGAACCACCACCGGGCGCCCGAGATTTTGCGCGAAGCGAACGGTCACCGGCTCCAATTCGTCCAGATAGTCGGTTATGTCATGCGCGTCCCACCACGCGGCTTCCTCTTCTCGGGTGGCAAAATCCGGGATGCGCCTCGCGGCAGCGTGTTTCGGTTGGTCAGTCATCGTCGGTCCCTTCGTTCAGGCGCCAATCGTTTCGCGGCGGCCCGCCAGCGCGATCCCATGCTAAACTTTGTTCTTGTCCGCCGCCGGACGCGCTTGCGCCGGCGGCGATTCGCGCCGTCCGCATCGCCATCGTCAGGTCGTTCCGATGAGCCCCGTCGCCGTCAGCCCGCTGTCCCATCGCCGCGTCGATCTCGCCCCGGCCGAGCCCGGCCTGGTCGACGCCGTCGCCCCCGGCTCCCTTGCGATGGAACTCGGCATCGAACCGGGCGACCGGATCATCGGCGTCAATGGCCTGCCGTTGGTCGACGCGCTCGATTTCCAGTTTTTCGCCCAATCCGAGCGGGTCACGGTCGATGTCGAGCGGCAGACGGTCATCCTCCGCTATCAACTCGAACTGGCCGGCGACGAATTCTGGGGCATCACCTTCGCCGATCCGACATTCGACGGCGTGCGCCTCTGCGAAAACGCTTGCCCGTTCTGTTTCATCAAGCAAATTCCGAAAGGGATGCGCCGCTCCCTCTACGTGATGGACGACGATTTCCGCTATTCGATGCTCTACGGCAGTTTCGTCACCCTGACGAATCTGTCGGAAGAAGACTGGCGGCGGATCGAAGCCCAGCACATCAGCCCGCTCCACGTCTCGGTCCACAGCACCGATCCGGAATTGCGGGTCGCCCTCGTCGGCAATCCGAACGCCGGCAAGATCATGGACGACCTGCGGCGGCTCGATCGCGCCGGCATCGACTTCCACGCCCAACTCGTGCTCGTTCCCGGCGTCAACGACGGCGTCGCCATGGACCGCAGCCTCGAAGACCTCGCGACGTTCCGGCGCCTCCGCTCGATCGCCGGCGTCCCGGTCGGACTTTCCCGCCACGGACAGGAGCGGCAAAGCAAACAGATCCGCCTCTCCCGCACCTGCATGCGGACGTTGCCCGGCAAGCAGATCAACGTCCGCCGCTACGAGCCGGGCGAAGCGCGCGCCGTCATCGCCCAGGCCGAAGCGTGGCAGGCGCGATTTCAGCGCGAACGAGGCCAGACCTTTTTTCACCTGGGCGACGAGTTCTATCTGATGTGCGGCCAACCCGTGCCCGACACGGCGCATTACGATGGCTTTCCCCAGATCGAAGACGGCATCGGCATCACCCGCCATTTTCTCGACGATCTCGACCGCTATCTCGTCCGCTGCCGACCCGGCGGGCTGGACGGCGCGGCCGGCACGATCGCCTGCGGCGAATTGATCGGCCCGACGATGCGCGACGCGGTCGATCGCTTCAACCGCCGGACGGGCGCAGCGCTCGACGTCGTGCCGATCGAAAACGTCTATCTCGGCTCCGAAATCAACGTCTCCGGGCTCCTCAGCGGGCGCGACTTGCTGGCGGCGTTCGAGCGACGACCGGCGCACGGACCGCTCTACATCGCCGACCGGATGATCTCCCAGCGCACCGGCACGATGCTCGACGACCGGAGCGTCGACGAGGTCGCGGCGCTGCTTGGCCGTTCAGTGATTCCCACACCCGATCTGAGCGCCGTCGCCCGCGATCTGCGCAACCGCGCCCGCGCTCGCCGCGCCGCGTGACGCCGGCCGAGGCGCTTCGCTCCCTCGTCTTGGCAACGCCCGACGGCTGCGTCCTCGCCTTGATCGTCTCCCCGCGCGCCGGCAAGACCGCGGTCGCCGGCGTCGCCGAGGAGGGTTTGCGCCTGCGCGTCGCCGCGCCGCCGGTGGAGGGCGCGGCCAACGCCGCGGTCCTGCGCTTTCTGGCCGACGTGTTCGACGTGCCGACGAGCCGGGTCCGGCTGATCGGCGGCGAGCGCGGTCGGCGCAAGCGCGTCGCCATCGCCGGCCTGTCCGCCGACGACGCGGTCGCGCGGTTGGCGCCGCTGCTTCCCGACTGAATTCAATCGCGCGAGCGGAGCAACCGCGACGAATTGGCGAGGATGCCGATGTCCGGCAGCGATTGCGCCGCCGCCGCGAAGATCGGCGGCAGGAAGCCGAACGCCGCCAGCGCCAGTCCCGCGACGTTGTAGACGGCGGTGAAGGCGATGTTGCCCCGGACCACCCGCATCGTCCGCCGGGCGATGGCGAACGCTTCGGGCACGAGCCGCCAGTCGTCGCGCAGCAACGCGACGTGCGCCGCTTCGATCGCCACGTCGCTGCCGGCCGCGCCCATCGCGATCCCGACATCGGCCTGGGCGAGCGCCGGCGCGTCGTTCACCCCGTCGCCGACCATCGCCACGACGAGGCCCCGCGCCTGCGCTTCGCGCACCGCCGCGATCTTGTCTTCCGGCAACAGCCCAGCGCGATAGGGAATGCCGAGCGGATCCGCCAGCGCCGCGGCCGCCCGGGGATTGTCGCCGGTCAACAATTCGATCCGGCCGATCCCGAGCGCGCGCAGCGACGCGAGCGCGGCCGGAACCTCCGGCCGCACCGGGTCCGCCGCCGCCAGCAAGCCGATCGCCGCGCCGTCACGGATGACGACGAGCGTCGATTTTCCCGCCGCTTCGAGCGCCGCCGCCTGCGGGTCATCGCCCATCAACCCAAGCCAGCGTCGGTTGCCGACGGCGATCTCGCGACCGCCGACGACGGCGCGGACGCCCCCGCCAGGCGCCGCCGCGAACGCCTCCACCGTGCCGACGACGATCCCGCGTTCCGCCGCGGCCGCCCGCACCGCCGCCGCCAGCGGATGTTCCGAATCGCGCTCGGACGCGGCGGCGATGGCCAGCAGATCCGACGCGGCGAGATCGCCCAGCGGGACGACGTCGGTGATGCGCGGCCGGCCGAGCGTGAGCGTGCCGGTCTTGTCGATCAGGAGCAGATCGACCCGCGCCAGCGTTTCGAGATATTTGCCTCCCTTGACGAGGATGCCGCGTTGCGCCGCCGCGCCGACCGACGCCAGCATCGCGATCGGCGTCGCCAACGCGAACGAGCAGGAACAGGCGACGACCAGCACCGCCGCCATCGCCAGCGGATCGCGGCGCAAGAGGAGCGTCAGCGCCGCGATCGCCGCCACGACCGGCAAATAGAGGGCGGCGAATCGATCGCCGATCCGTTGCACGTCGGCCCGATGCGTTTCGGCTTCTTCGACCAGCCGCACGACCCGGCCGAACGTCGTGTCAGCGCCGACCTTTTCGGCGCGCACCCGCAGGCTGCCGAGCGTGGCGATGGTCGCCGCGTAGACCGGCGATCCGGGCGCGGCTTCGGCCGGCATCGATTCGCCGGTGATCGCGGCCTGATCGATGGTCGCCTGCCCGGCCGTCACGACGCCGTCGACCGGAATCCGCTCGCCCGGCCGGACGACGACCACCTCGCCGCGCCGCACCTCGGCGACGGGAATTTCGATCTCCCGGCCGTCCCGTTCGACGCGGGCCGTCGCCGGCGCGATCGTGGTCAGCCGGCGCAGCGCCTGCCGGCTCCGCTCTGTCGTGAACCGCTCGGCGAAATCGCCCGCCCGCATGAACACGGCGACGAGCGCCGCCGTCGGCCACTGCCCGACCGCCAGCGCCGCGACCACGCCGAGCGTCATCATCGTGTGCGAGATGATCTTGCCCCGCCGCGCCGCCCGCGCGACGTTGCGAAAGACGGGAAATCCGAGCGCCGCGACGATCGCCGCCCCGACCGGCCACGGCACGCGCGCGGTCGCAATCGCGAAGAGCCCGAACCACTCCCCGCCGACGACGGCGATCAGCACGAGCGCGAAGACGACGCCGAACAACGCCAGCACCGGCCGCACGAATCCTGTTTCGGCGACCCGCGCCGCTGACGGCTCGCCAGCCGGAATCGACCCATCCCGAGTCGCGGCGACGCGGTAGCCGGCCGATTCGATCGCCGTCTGAATCGCCAGCGGCGCGACGACCGCCGGGTCGTACCGGACGACGGCTTTTTCCGACGCCAGCAACACCTCGACCGTTTGCACGCCGGGCGTCCTGGCGATCGCGTCGCGGACGGTCCGGGCGCACTCGGCGCAATCCATGCCGCCGATCGGCAGTTCGACTGTTTGCCCCGCGACGGCCGTCATCGGTCGAAACCTCCGAATCGCCGGCACGTCGCGACGCCGCGCGCCGGACCGCTCAGCAATGCTTCGGCAAGATCGAGCAAGCGATCGACCAGCGGGTCCGCCAGGGCGTAGACCGCGTACTTGCCCCGCTGCTCGCGCGTGACCAGTCCGCAATCGAGGAGGCAGGCGAGGTGGTTCGACGTGTTCGGCTGGCTCAGCCCGGTCGCGGCCGCGATTTCGCCGACGCTGTGGGGGGCTTCGCGCAACGTGTCGAGGATCGCCATGCGCGACGGATCGGCGAGGCCGCGAAAGAGCCTGGCCCGAAGATCGAGCGTCGGCGGAGCGGTTTCGACGACCATCGGCGTGCCTTTCATATCAACATCTGCTGATGCGATGATATGATGGCCGCGCGCCCGGCGCAATCGACGCTTCCGTGGCGATCCGGACGGCCGAAGGCGCCCTTCAGCGGCGACCGGCGATCCGCCGCGCGGCGGCCGCGACGGCAGCGACCGCGGCCGAGACGCCCGCCAACACCGCAACGTCGCCCAACATGTAGGGACCGTGCCGGTTCGGCGCGCCAGGCGGCGGCTCATAGGAACGCATCCGCCACCAGAGGAGGATCGTTTCCCACATCGCCCGCAGGATGACGCGCAGACTGCCGCCGGTCGCTTCGCCCGCGATCCGCGGAAAGTGGCGGACGCCGACCTGCTGCACCGTCGCCCCTTGCCGCCGCGCCTTGGCCTGAATCTCCGTGTTGATCAGCGCGCCCGGCGCGGTCAGTTCGATCGACCGCAGCAAATCGCCGCGAAACACCTTGAACGCGCAGTCGATGTCGCGCAAATGCACCCCGAACAGCATCCGGACGACGACGTTGAAAATCTCGGCGTTGATCCGCCGCACCAGCGGATCGTTCCGCTCTTTCCGGAAGCCGGCGACGATGTCGAAATCGGCGACGAATGGCGCCAGCAGTTGCACGTCGGCGATATCGAATTGCCGATCGCTGTCCATGAACATCACGTAGTCGCCACGTGAAGCCCGAAACCCGGAGATGAGCGCCGCGCCGTAGCCGCGGTTGCGTGGATGGCGGACCACGCGGACCCGCGTGTCCGCCTCCGCCAGCGCTTCCGCGATCTGCGGCGTGGCGTCACGGCTGCCGTCATCGACGATGATGATTTCGAAATCGGCGGCGTGGCGCGGCAACACCTCCCGCGCCCGCTCCACGACGGGACCGAGATTGGCCGCTTCGTTGTGCGCCGGCAAGACGAGCGAAAGACTGCCCGGAATCTCGTGGCCGCGCCCGAACGGGCCGAACGTCATGCGGTTGGCCCGCTGTCCGTCGAGTTCGACCCGTTGTCCGTCGGCGGGTCTTGCGGCAGCGGCGGCAGCGTCCGATCCGGGTTGGCCGGCGAATCGCCTTTCATATCGGGACTGACGGCCCAGACATTCCCTTTCGGAAAGTACTTGACGTAGAACTGGCGCTCCCAGAGAAGATTGCCGTCCCGGTCGAAGACGCGCCGATACCAGGTGACTTCCTGACCGATCCCGGCCGTCATCGTCTGATTGATCGTGCCGGGGTCGAGGCTCGAATCGACGACTTCTTCATCCGGCAGCATCTGGAACTTGGCCCCGTATTTCGGTCCGTCGCTTTCCACCTTGTAGCCGAGATCGGCGCCATAGATGTTGACGATGACGTGCACGCCATCCGCCCACGATTCGACCAGCATCCATTTGTCGGACGGATTCTCGAATTTGAAATCGGCCCACGTCGAGGGATCTTCCGTCGGCTGCAAGATCGACGCGTCGAGCCCCGGCTCCCAGCCATCCAGTTCGTAGAACGGAATCCGGAACCGATGCGGCCACCATTCGGTGATCGGCAGCCCGGCCAGATAGGCGGCGCGGAAGACGGTCGTCGACACCTGGCAGACGCCGCCGCCGACATCCTTGCCGATGCTTTCGCCCGAAATCACCTGAGCGGTGACGAATCCTTTTTCCTCGTTGATAACGCCGATCGAATTGTTGAACGAAAACGTGCCGTGCGGCGGCACGAGCGTGCCGTTGAGGAGATTCGCCGCCACCTGGATGTTCGTCGCCCGCCCGTCGATGGACCCGGAATAGTTCGACGAACCGCTGCCGAGCAACGTGGTGATGCCAAGTTTGTCGAGGTTGTTGCTGTCGATCGTCGGCTGGGTGATGATCGCCGGCGCTTCGACCGGCCCGTGCTGGCCAAAGAAGCTCTGCTCGACCAGCGCCGCCAATTTGTCGGCTTGCAACTGGACGCCGTCCTGGCTCTCGACGACCGAAACGAGGTGGCCGTTCCAGCCGACCTGCGCATTTTTCGGATCGCGATCGATCCCCGGCGCCAGCAATTGATCGAGATAGTTCGCGAGCGCCGCCCGGTCGAGCGACAGCGAAAACGCCGCCGCCCCGGTCCGCGTCGGATCGACCGACTGGCGGACGAATTTGCCGAGTTCGGCCGGCGGCAAGGTCCAGAGACCGGCGCGGAACGTGACCTGCACCGGATTCGCCAGCGCCTGCGCCAGGCTCGCCTGCGCCGGCGCGAGATCGGCCGCGCGCACCCGCGCCGTTCTGGCGGTCGTCGGCAAGGCGCCGGAAAACGGCTGCAACCCGTGCAGCGCGCCGACGATTTCTTCCGTCGCCGCCGGCCGATCGACGACCGTCCCATCCTGTTCCGGCACGATCGAGACCGATGCGCCCGCGATCTTCAGCGCGGCGTCGTGCGGCGGCAGGCCGAGTTCGCCATCGATCTGATCGAACCAGGCGTTCAGCCGCTTTTCGTCGAATTGCATCGTCAGCGGAATGCGCTGATCTTGCCGGGCCAGACCGAACGTCGCTTGCAGCCGGCCGAGCGCATCGGGCTCGCGGCCGACCGCAAAGGCGCGCTCGACGCTGCCGGCCGCGTCGACCGCCAGCCCGAGTTGGGCCAGCGGGGCGCGCCAGGTCTTGCCGTTGTGCGTGAACGTCACCTCGCTCGCCGCCAGGGCCGAGGCGCGTTGTTGCACCGCGGCGGCCGCGTCGTCGTACGTTTCGCCGCCGACCGCCATGTCGGCGACATAGACGGCGGGGTAGACGCGATCGGCGTGCATGACGCGGACGATCAGCAAACCGACCGTCAGCAGGAACAGCCCGACGCCGACCCCGACCACGGAACGATAGGCGAGCCGCGCCCAGGGAATCGCTGGCGGCGACCAGGGCCGCACCGCGAGTCGGGCCGGGCGAGGCGTCGATGGTGCGTCCGACCGCGGGCGCTCGAAATCGAGCCCGAACGGCGGAATCCGAAACCGGGCGGGGAATGACGCCTGACGTCGCAAAGACCTTCCCTCCGGGTCAGCGAGCCGGATCGCCCGCGGCCTCCCTCGCCGCGACCGTCAGCAGCATCGTGACGCCTCCGCATTGTACGACGTCTCCCGCGCGGATGTTCGTCACGCCCCGTACCGGTTTTCGATTGACCCAGGCGCCATTGGTGCTGTCGAGATCGCGCAGGCGCCAGCAGTGGCCCTCCCGCTCGAATCGGGCATGGGCGCCCGATACGAACGGATCGTCGAGCCAGATCGCGCTGTCGCCGCTCCGACCGACCGTCGCGCCCGGCGCGAGCGGAAACCAACTGCCCGGAGCCAGGCCGGTCGGTCCGCCGTCGAGCACAACCAACCGGTCGGGTTCGACGGCATCGCCCGCGCCAGCCGCCGCGACGACGTCCCGGATGCAGATGCGCGCCACCTGCCAGATGAAAAGATAGAGCAGGACGACGAACGCGATCCGCAACAGCAGCACGAGCCAGTCGAGATCGCCGACGCGGTCGATCACGCCGGCCCAGTCCGGCCGAGCGCGCGCACGACAACACGGGTCGCGCCGAGGACCAGCGCGTCGCCCGGCGCGATCGGCGCTTCCGTCGCGCGCCGACCGTTGACCGTCGTCCCGTTGGTGCTGCCGAGATCGACGATGCGCCATACGTCGTCCACAAACTCGAATCGGGCGTGGTGGCGCGAGACGTCGGGCTGCGGCACGACGATGTCGTTGTCCGCGGCGCGACCGATGGTGGTGGCGCGCCGTCGCAGGATGAATTCCCGCGGTCCGCCGTCGCCGGCATCGACGATCAATCGCAGCGGCGAAACTCCGGACACCGCTTCGATCACCCGCGCCAGTTCGGCCTGTTGTCGTTCGGCCGCTCCCGTCCGCTCCGCCGCGGCGCGTTCGGCGATGACGGCGCGGACGGTGACGCCGCGCCGCGGCGCCGCGACGTCGCCTTCGATGCGGACGCCGACCCGATCGACGAAGGTCAGGCCGCGCTCCGTTCCCACCTCGGTCAGCCAGCGCTCCAGTTGCCGGCTCAGCGCCGCGATGTAGTCGGCGAAGCGGACGAGATCGTCCGGATGCATGCCGACGCGAAAGTCGTTCGGCGCGATCCGGCCGTCGACCCCGGCGACCTGCCCGGCCAGCATGGCGCGCTCCAGTTTGCCGCCGATCTCCGCCGGCTGCAGCGTCGTCCGAAAGAGCGCGCCGACACTTCCCTCGACGAGCCGTTCCAAGCGGGATTCGAGTCGATCGAGCATGTTCACGTTTCGAGTATAGGCAGGTGCAGCGCGGGAGTCATGATCGAGCCGGGAAGTCGCGGAGGCGCGGCGACTCCCCTCCCGTCATGCCGGACGGAGCAATCAGTCCGTTCGCCGCGAAGTGTCCGACCGCGCCACGAACGCTGTTTCCGCCGCCGTTGAAATGATGTCGGGAAGATGCGGACACACGGTCATCTTCGACTTCCCGAGCGCAGCGGAGGATCCCCATCGGGGGAGGTTGCGCGCCATCAGGCGGCTTCCGGCGGGGACGGTCATT
>JAICJJ010000028.1 GCA_025928535.1 Thermomicrobiales bacterium | reverse complement strand
CTCCCTGATCCTGACTGGCTGGACCGCCGATTGGCGACTGCTGTACCCACTGGTGACCTTGACCGGGCTGACCGGGGCCGGACTGTTCACGACCGTCGCCGTCCGGCTGCTCGACGCCGACCCGACCCTGCGGGGGGCGGCGATGGCGATTTCCTCAGCCGGATTCGAAGCCGGCGGGGCCGTCGGGACGGCCATGGCCGGGATCGTCCTGGCAAGCGCCGGCCGCTTCGGCCCCGCCTACGCCGTTCTCGCCCTGGCGCCGGTCGTCGTCGCGACGCTGCTTGGACCATGGCGCGCAAAGGAGGACGCGACGATGCGGGAAGCCACAGTCCGGTTGGGGAGCGACGTGGCGAGGAGTGAACGATGACCTCCGCTGTCCAGAGCATGACGAATTCGGCGGCCTTCGGCGCCGCGTGGACGGTCCCATTCACGAGCCTGGCATCTGACGACGTCGAGATCGCCGACGGGGCCGCGGCGTTCGCGGCCGATCTCGCGCGGGTCGCTCCGGACATTCAGGGAAGCCTTGGCCGCCGGCTCGCCGCGGCCCTGTTCGATCAGATCGCGACCGGCTCCGCTGCCGTCCACGAGATCCGCGCGCGGGGCGCCGCCCTCTATCGAACGATCGGTCGCGAGGCGCTCGGTCCGACCGCCGCCGCCTTCGTCCACGCCGCCATGAGCGGGTTTGCCGGCCACCTGATCTTTCCGCAGCGCGACGCCGATCCGCTGTTCCAGGTTGCGCATACCCTCAAGCGGCTCGACCCCGGCGGGTATCCGGCGCCGGCGACGTTCCTCCACAATCCGCCCCTCAATCGGCGGCTTTGGGGCACGGCCGACGCGCAGGCCCCGGGTCCCACTGCCGGTCTGACCGAGCCCGCCGTGGCGCGTTTGCTGGCGTCCGTCGGATTCGGCTCAGGACAGCCGGCGCGGGTGATCGACATCGGCTGCTGGGGCACGCTGATCGACGCCCTCCTGCGGACCCGGCCCGGGGAACGTCTCTCGGCCTGCTTTCTCTTTTCCCACATGCCCGACCGGATCGCCGGTTTCCTCAACACCCACGCGGTCGGCGTCCCGGACGGCGTGCTGGAAGCCATCGCGGACAGTTGGGAAGCCCTCCCCAAGGCGCGGACACGGCCGGAACCATGCTTCGTCGGCGGCCAGACCGTGGTTCCGTTTGCGGGGGAGCTTGTCGCGTCGCCGTTTCTGGCGGCGTGGGAGCAGGCGGTTGTGGTCGGCATGGTCGAAGCGGCGACCACGTTCAAGCGCCACGGGAACCGAATCATTCGCGACGGCCGGGCGGTCGAGATCGGCGACGAGGTGCGCCGCTTGGCCGACCTGGCCGCCGCCGCGCGCGCCGGCAGGCCATTCGTCGGCCTCTTGCCGGAGCACACCCCGACCTGGGCCGACGGCGCAGCGTGGCGGGCGGCGTGGCCCCACGGTCCGGTTGCCCCACTCGGACAAGAAGGAGACTGGCCGTGATCGACGCCCTCGCCGCCGCATGCGCCTGGCCAGCCGGAACCGTGCGTCTTCGGACCATCCTCGCCGCGCCGCAGCCGCCGGCGCCGCTCGTGCTGACCGACCTCGACGGCACGCTGCTGGAGCCGGCGCCAATGCCGTGGCCTGACGGAATTTCCCGGCGGGTCCGCCCCGAAGCCGTCGCGGCGCTGCGGAGCCTGCGCCGTGACGATGTCCGGGTCGGCGTCGTCACCGAGCGGCCCTGGTCGGCCTACCACCCGTGGCTCGCCGAGATCACCGCGCTGGTCCTCGGTCCCGGCGTCGATCCGTACACCCTGTTCAACGGACCCGTGATCGGAGAGGGCGGCGCCACGGTCCGCCGGTGCGCGACCGGCAAGCGCCCCGGGACCATCGTCCGCCTTGGCAGCCGCCGGGCGGACGCGGCGCGGCAAGCCGCGCTCGACTGGCTGACGGGGGCGATCGTCGACGACGGCGATGGGTGGGGTCGGCTCGCGGAATTGGATCGTCGGGCGAGCGCCCGCGTCGCGCTGCCGCCCCCGGGCGAGCAAGGCGACGTCGCCATATTCCTCTATGAAGAAGGGCCGAATGTCGCTGACGATCCCGCGGCGGCCCAGCACTACGGCGCGGTGGCGGCATGGGTCGCAGCGGCGTTGCGCGAGCGCGGCGTCGGCGGGCTGGCGCTGCTGGAGGCGGGCAACGGGACGCTGCGGATCGCGCCGCGGGGAATCGGCAAGGAACGCACGGTCCGGCTGCTCGCTCGGTTCGGGGCGCTCGACCCGACGCGGACGATCTTCGTCGGCGATGGCGCCAACGATGTCGCGCTCGCCGCCTGGCTGCACGAAGCGGGAGGCGCCTCGGTCGCGGTCGCCAACGCCGTTCCCGCGTTGCGCACGGCCGCGACCTGCGCCATGGACCGCCCGGGCGGGCTCGGATTCGCGGACGCCGTGTTGGGCTGGTCCAATCCGGCTTCGCTCGTCGAAGCGCCTGCGGGCGGGGATCATGCACGACCGGAGGTTCGATGGCTGGACCCGGCGCGTTGACCAGGCGCTTTCCCGACGCGCTCCGCTCTGGCGCGTCGTCGGCGCCGCCGCGCTGACCATCCGCTGCGACCACCGTTCCTGGCGTGCACGGAGGCGAATCAGCAGACTGGAGGAAGTCGATGCAATCCACCGAAGGCGATGCCGCTCTCCTCGCCGATCCGATCGCCCAGGACCTGCTCGATTCGACCCACATGGCCCGCCTCGCCTACACGTGGCCTGACGGCACGCCTCGGGTCGTCCCGATCTGGTTCCACTGGACCGGGCAAGACCTGGTGATGGCCACCCCAGCCGATGCGCCGAAGGTCGCCGCGCTCCACGCCAATCCCGCCGTGGCGGTGACGATCGACCGTGAAGGGTGGCCGCCGCGCGCCCTCCTGATTCGGGGGCAGGCCCGGATCAGCATCGTCGACGGTGTGCCGGAGGAGTACGCCGCGGCGGCGCGGCGCTACCTCGGCGACGAGCAAGGCCGCGCCTGGTCGGCCCAAGTTGGGCAATTGCTGGGCCGTTCGGCGCGAATCGCGATTCGACCGGACCAGGTCGCGCTGCTCGATTTCGAGACCCGCTTCCCAAGCTCCCTCGCCCGGAAAATGGGCCGGGGCTGACGTTCGGGCGCCGACCGCGGTTGCCCGGCGTCATTCGCATCCGTCATGGTCCGAGACGCCGCCCTGGCGCGACGTGGCGACGAAGCAGCCGAGCGCCATCCGCGCCGGCGGACCCGCCGTCGCGCTCGGCAGCGATCTGCGGATCGATGTTGACGCTCGGCGGCTCGGTCGCTAATGTGTGACCCGAGACGGCACAGCCCAATCTGGTCTCGTTGGACCAGCGATTTGCTTTCGGCTTCTCGGGAGCGCCTCCCGATCGGCTTGGGGGCTTCCCATCGTTGGAGACGCGGGAAGGAGTCGCCGATGCCTCGCCCATCGTCCTCTTCCAACATGCGGCTGACGCGCCGCGCCCTCGTCGGCGGCTCGGTCGCGCTCGCGGTGTTCGGCCGCGGCGGCGCGCGCGCGCCGGCGCGTGCGGCCGACGGGCCGATCGTCTGGATGTCGAACCAGCGGCACGATCAGGAAGTCAAGGAGGAGTTGTTCGCCGCCTATCAGAAGCAGACCGGCATCGCCGTCGATCTGCAAATCTACGGCGACGAATATCCCGATCAACTCAAACTCGCCTTCACCTCCGGCCAGCCGCCGGACATTTACCGGATGGTGTCGCCGGCCGAGGAGGTGGCGGCGGGCTGGCCCGAGCCGCTCGACGACTACCTCGCGGCCGCGCCGGGGCTGAAGGAGACCTTCCTCCTGGGCTCGTTCGTTCCCAACCGCGGCATCTGGGGCGGCCGGACATATGGCCTGCCAATGTATGCGCCGACGATGCGCTACTACTACAACCGCGCGTTGTTCGAGCGGGCCGGTCTCGACCCGAACGCGCCCCCCGCCACCTTTTCGGCGTTTCGTCAGGCGGCGAAGCAGATCACCGACGCCCTCCGCGGTGAGGGCGCATATGGCCTGATTCTGGGCGACAAATACACCTGGGTCTGGTGGATGAACGGGGAATGCTTCGGCAACGCCGCCGGCGCCTACGCCTTCGACTGGCGGCAGGGGCGCTATGCCTACACGAGCGAGGGATTGAAAGAAGCGCTGCGCCTGACGATCGCGATGCAAAAAGACGGCAGCCTGTTCCCCGGATACCACGCGCTGACCGACGACGACGCTCGCCAGCAATTCGCGCTCGGCCGGGCCGGGATAGTCGTCGGCGGCTCATGGAACATCGGCGTCTTCGTCGACGAAATGAAGACCACCCAACCGTGGGACGTCGCCGAATTGCCCCGCCCCGACGGCGGCGCCCTTGGCCGCGTCCAGCAGACGATCGGCGACCGCTACACGATCACCGCCGCCAGCCCGCGCAAGGAGACGGCGTGGCGCGTCCTCCAATACATCTACTCGCCGGACGTGATGCGGACGATGCACGAGCGCGGCATGGGGGTCATGGCGGTCGCCGCCGCGAACAGCGGCCGCTCCCAGATTCCGGGGGTGGCGAAGGTCGCGCCGACGCCCGGCGATCTCGTCATTCCGCCCGAACCGGAACTCCCGACGCTGTCGGCCGACCCGTTCACGGTCATGCAGCAGGTGGTCGATGAAGGCGGCGCGACGATGGACCGGCTGCTCGGCGACCTCGATCGCGCCTACAACGACGCCCTCGACCAGGCGGTCGCCCGCGGCGACCTGCGGCGCGAAGATTTCACCATCTCCGATTTCGATCCGCTGACCTGGCAGCCGAGGAACGGATGATCGGCCAGGCGCGCGTGGCGACCGGGCGGCGCTGCGGTCGCGCCGCCCGGCTGCGCACGCTCGTACCCATCTATCTGATGGTGCTGCCGACGGTCGTCCTGTTCGGCGTCTTCGTCGCCTTTCCCCTGGCCGCCGTGGTCGGCGCCGCCATGCTCGATTGGAACGGCATCGTCCCGGTGCGGGATGCGCGGTGGGTCGCCCTCGCCAACTTCGCCACGCTCGTCCGCGATCCGGTCTGGTGGCTGACCGTCCGCAACAGCCTCTGCTTCACCGGCGTCATGCTCCTGGTCGAAACGCCGCTGGCGCTCGGCCTCGCGCTCCTGCTGAACGCTCCGGGGCGGGCGATGGGCTTTTTCCGGACCGTCGCCTTCTTGCCGGCCGTCACCGGCGCGGCCGTGATCGGGCTTGCGGCCAACTTTTTCTTTTCGCCGATCGGCGGCCCGGCGAACGCCATCCTCGTCGACCGGCTCGGCGTGCTCGACGCGCCGGTCGCCTTCCTCGGCGACCGCGCCTTGGCGCTCTGGACCGTCTGCGCGGTCGCGGTCTGGCACTCCGTCGGCTTCGATGTGGTGATCCTCCTGGCCGCGCTGCAGGCCGTCGACCCGGAGGTGATGGCCGCGGCGCTGGTCGATGGAGCCAACCCGTGGCAGCGGCTGCGCGACGTGACGCTGCCGGCGATCTGGCCGGTGCTCGCGGCGTGCGCCCTGTTGACCACCGTCAACTCGCTCAAGGCGTTCGACTATTTCGCGGTCATGACCGGCGGCGGTCCCGGGTTCAGTTCGACCCCGATGGTGATGTACATGTTGCGGTTCGCGACGTTCGGCGGCGGCATGGGGCCGGCGACCGTTCCGGCCGTCGGCTACGGCTCGGCGGTCGCCGTCGCGATCGGCGTGATCGCCATGGCGGCGCTGCTCCTCGAATGGGGAGCGGCGCGCCGGTTTCCGAGCCCCGACTGACGACCCGTGAACGCCTTGGCCACGCCGCATGCGACCCCCTGCTCCCGCTGGCGAAGACCACGCGTCGCGCGGCTGGCGCGCTTGGCCGTGCTCTCCCTGTACGCCGCGGCCTGTCTCCTCCCGCTCGTCTGGATCGGCGCGACCTCGTTGCGCACCTCGACCGGGGTTTACGCGGCCGGTTTGTCGCTCTGGGTCGACCGCCCGCAATGGGGCAACTACATCGCCTTCTGGCAGAGCGCGGACGTGCCCCGCTCCGTCGGCATCTCGGTGGCGCTGACCGCCGCCAGCCTCGCCGCCGTGCTGCTGAGCACGTCGATGACCGCCTACGCGATCGCGCGGGCGCGCTTCCCGGGTCGCCGGCTCTTGATCGGGGCGCTCTGGTCGACCGTGCTCCTCCCGGCCGAGATGCTGGTGATCCCGACCTTTCACGTCAACCGCGCGCTCGGCTTGATCGGCGGATGGCGCAGCGTGGCCGCCGTGCTGCTGGTGATGACGGCCGGCGGCCAGGCGTTCAACATCGTGCTGCTCGCCGCCCACTTCCGCGGCGTCACGCGCGATCTGTACGACGCGGCCGCGCTCGACGGCGCCGGCTTCGTCCGCACGTACTGGACGGTCGCCATGCCGATGGTCCGGCCCGGACTGGTGACCTGCGGCTTGTTCATCTTCATGGGCGTTTGGAACGCCTATCTGATTCCCCTCGTCTACCTGGGGCAGCAGCGCGGCCACCAGACCCTGACTGTCGCGCTCGTCCAGTTTTCGCGCCGCGCGCAGACGGCCTATCACCTTCTGGCGGCCGGGCAGGTGATCGCGATACTGCCGGTCGTCGTGGTCTTCGCGGCGATGCAACGCCATCTCGTGCGCGGCCTGGTCGAAAGCGCGCGACAGCGCGGCCGCTAACTGGCCCGGGCTCCTCCGGGCGCGCCGATCCCGACCCGCGACGGTTCGCGCGCGAGCAGGTCGAGCGCCGCGGCGATCATTTCGTCGGTCGGCGTCGTCCGGCCGCGCTCGAACGCCGCCGCGAACGTTTCCGGATCGAGCCGATCGGTCACCCGGTCGATGGCGCCGATGAAGTCGGTCCAGCCGGCGCAACCAGGAATCCGCCCGAGGTCGCTTCCAATCGCCGCCGCGGCGCCGAGGAGTTCGGCGGCGAGCGAGCAATCCGCGGCCGCGGCGAGCGAGTGGGCGACGGCGACCAGGCACTCGGCGAGACGGCGGCGGTTGCCGACCTGCCGGGCGAGCCGGAGCGCCTCGGCGAAATCGGCCGCACTCTGGAGCAGATCGCCCCGATCGGCCTCGACTTCGCCGCGAAGTTGCAGGAGCCAGGCGACATTGTCGAGGTATCCGGCCCGCCGCCCGATCGGCATCGCCTCGTCGATGCGGGCGACGGCCGCCGTGAAGTCGCCTTGGCGACGCGCGAGTTGGGCCAGTGTCCCGAGGACGGCGGCGCACCAGAGATCCTCGTCCTCACCAAGCGCCCGAAACGACGCGAGCGCCCGCGTGAGATGGGCCCGGGCGTTGTCGAAGTCGTCGCGGCCGAGCGCGAGGATGCCGCGGCGGTAGACCCCGCGGGCGACGCCGACGGGGTCGCCGAGCAGCGCCGACCCGTCGTGCGCCCGGGTGAAGAGGGCCGTCGCGAGCGCGATGTCGCCGCGGAACCAGGCGAAATTGCCGATCTGGTCCGTCACATCGGCATGGAGCCGGCTGGGAACGACGGCCGGATGGTCGACCGCCCGCATGCCCCACTCGATCGCTTCCATGAGTCGCCCGCGCGGCAACCAGAGGGTGATGAGCGCGTCGACCAGCCGCAGCGCGGCGTCGCCGTCGCCCTGGTCGAGCAACCAGCAGAGCGCCGCGCGCAGATTGGGATAGTCCTCGCTCAGCCGCTCGGTCCACGACGCCCGATCCGGGCCAACCAGCGCGTCGGCCGCCTCGGCGGCGGCGGCCAGAACGTGGTTCGCGTGCCGACGGCGCGTGGTCTCCGCTTCGCCAGCTTCCTCGAGCCGCTCCTGAGCGAATTCGCGGATCGTCTCGAGCATCCGAAACCGGAGGCTGCCGTCGCCGTCTCGCCGCCGCAGCAGGCTCTTGTCGAGGAGCGACCCGATGAGGTCGAGGAGATCGGCTTCGGGTTCGGGACGGCCGGGATCGGCGGTGGATGACGACGTCAACGCTGCCGCCCGGGGAGATTCGTCCGCCATCGCTTCGGCGGCAGCGAGAGTGAATCCGCCGACGAAGACCGACAGACGGCGGAACAGGCGCTGCTCGTCGGCGGCCAAGAGATCGTACGACCAGGCGATGGCGGCGCGCATCGTCCGCTGCCGATCCGGCAAGTCGCGCGGGCCGTCGGCGAGCATGGGCAACGCGGTGTCGAGTCGGGCCAGGAGCCGCGCCGGCGAGACGACGCGAGTTCGGGCGGCCGCAAGTTCGATCGCCAGCGGCAGCCCGTCCAGGCGGCGGCAAATCTCGGCGACGACCGCGATGGCCTCGGGAGTGTGCGCGAACTCGGGTCGCGCCTCGTCGGTTCGCTCGAGGAAGAGCCGGACGGCCGGCGCCGCGCCGAGGAGGTCCGGCGACGGCGGGTGGTCGCCGGGAATCGGCTCCGGCAGGGCAAGTGGCTCGAGCGGCAGTTCGCGTTCCCCCCGCAGGCGCAAGCGTTCCCGGCTCGTCGCGAGGATCGTCAGGGAGGGCGCGTGCGCCAGCAACGTCGCCGCCAGCGGCATCTCGGCGAGCAGATGCTCGCAATTGTCGAGCACCAGCAACAGATCGCGGCGCGACAGATGATGCCGAAGTTGGTCGGCGAGCGGTTGATCACCGGTCGGTTTCAGTCCGACCGCCCGCGCTACCACGCTCGCCAGCAGCGCGGAGTCGCGGACCGGCGCAAGATCGACGAAAGCCACGCCGTCCGCAAAGTCCGGCGCCGCCTCCCGCGCGACATCGAGCGCGAGGCGGGTCTTGCCGACGCCGCCGGGTCCGGTTAACGTCAGTAGCCGCGCCTCGCCGCGCCGCAGCAGCGCGCACGCTTCGCCGACTTCGCGTTCGCGACCGACCAGCCGCGTCAGCGGCAGGGGCGCCGGCTGCACGCGCGGCGGCTCATCGGGCCGAGCGAACCAGGCGGGCGGCCGGTGAGGGGCGGGCGCGGCTTGCGGGAGCGACCCCAGGCGGGCCGCGAGCAATGCGGCGCGGTTCTCGGCCGAAAGCCGGAGCGCGTCGGCCAGCAGCCGCACGGTCGCCAGCCGGGGCGCGGCCCGCAGCCCGCGCTCCAGATCGCTGATGCCCCGCGCGCTCAGGCCGGCCCGCTCGGCCAGCGCTTCTTGCGACAACGCCGCCGCCAGCCGCGCCTGCCGCAGCAATCGACCGAACTCCGCAGAATCATTCGCGCTCATGGACCGCTCCGACGCGCCATGTGCGCGTCCCACTCGATCGTAACACGCCGCTTCGGCGCCCAGGTTCCCCAAGCCATGCGTGGGGCATGCGTGGGCTGTCTGCATGGCCGGCGACCTGCGCCAGACGGAGACTGACAACGCGTGAGATGGCGCTGACCGAGGCCGCGGGTTCCGCCCAATCGACGCTCGATCCGGCTTTCGGTGCGATCGCCATCAGGCCATGCCGACGCTCCCGATCACGCACACGGCGGCAGCGAATCCGTGCAGGAGGAAGCAGCCATGGTTCCCGGACTGATCGAACGAGACCTGCGCGCAGCCGAGCAACGCCGCTGCGAATTGCTGGCGTACGCGCTCGCGCGGCAACCGCTGCCGACGCCGGCCGCCGGCCGATCGGAACCCGGCGATCGCATCCCGGCGCGCGGCGCGTTCGCCCCCTTCACGCAGCTCGGCCTCCGCATCGTCGGTCGCTGGCGCGCCGCCGCACATCGCTTGCGCCACGCGCCCGCCGCCACTTCGGCGCCCGGCGTCTGACCGAGCACCGTTCGCCGCTCAGACGCCCGGCCGTCTCCGCTCCCACGCCTGAAAGGATCATGCCATGGCCATGTTCGGCGAAGGACATCTCGAATCGATCGCGCGCCCATGCCTCGAAGAAGCGCTCGCTTGCCAGGACCTGCTGGAACCGGCGCCGCGCCGGCCGACGCCATGGGAGCGCCTGCTCGCGCGCTTGGCCGCCATCTGCGCGACTGTGCGTCCAGGCCGCGGGCGGCGCGCCGTCCACAGCGCGCATTTCCATTGAATGACCACGCGCAGCATCGCGCGGACAAGGAGCCTCCCCGTCTTCGTCGTTCCCGCCGCTCCGGCGCCCCATGCCCGACCTCGCGGACGAAACCGGCGCTGGCGCACGCATGCCATAATAGGCGCGTCGTGCCGGCTGGGCTCCGGCGCCGGTCGTATCTCGATTCGCCGTTCGACCGACCGGCGTCGCTCATGCCGGCGCATGGGTGATGACGCTCGCCGCCGGTGACGGGAGCGAAGCGCGGATGGACGGGTGATGAGCGATCTCAACGCGTTCTTCGGTCCGAACGCGGGGTACGTGCTGGAACAGTACGACCGATATCTTCAGGATCCGAATTCGGTCGATGCCGAAACGCGCGCATTTTTCGAACACTTTTCGCCGCCGGGGCCGGGCACGGCGCCAACGGCAGCCGTCGCGACAGCCCCATTTTCGGTCGGCGCGGTCGTCGGGGCGACGAGTCTGGCGCAGGCGATCCGCGAATTCGGTCATCTGGCCGTGCAACTCGACCCGCTCGGCAGCCCGCCGGTCGGGGCGCCGGAACTGGCCGCCGCCTTCCATGGCGTCAGCGACGCCGACCTGCGCGCCATTCCCGCCTCGGCCGTGCCGAGCGAAGCGACCGACGGCGCGGGCAACGCGGCCGAGGCGATCGACCGCCTGCGCGCCATCTATGCCCGCGGCATCGGCTACGACTTCGATCAGGTCCAGATCGCGGACGAACGCGCCTGGCTGCGGCACGCGGTCGAATCGGGCGCGTTCGACGTCCGCCTCGATCCGGACGAACAACGCCGGCTGCTGCAACGGCTGACCGACGTCGAAGGCTTCGAAAAGTTTCTCCATCAGACCTATCTTGGCCAGAAGCGCTTTTCGATCGAAGGAACCGACACGCTCGTGCCGATCCTCGACGAAATCGTTCGCGAAGCGTCCACCGACGGCATCGGCGAAATCGTCCTCGGCATGTCCCACCGCGGCCGGCTCAATGTGATGGCCCACGTCCTGGGCAAGCCCTATTCCGCGATTCTGGCCGCCTTCGAGGGCAACAAGGGCAAGGCGGCCGGCAACGTCAGCGACGGCGGCCTGACCGGCGACGTCAAATATCACCTCGGCGCGCGCCTGGCCGAAACGAGCGACGGACAATTGGTCGAAGTGCCGCTGGTGCTGGCGCCGAATCCGAGCCATCTCGAATTCGTCGATCCTGTGGTCGAAGGGATGGTCCGGGCGACGCAAGATGACCGGACGCAGAGCGGCCCGCCGCCGCACGACGTCATGCGCAGCCTGGCGATCCAGTTGCACGGCGACGCCGCGTTCCCCGGCCAGGGCATCGTCGCCGAAACACTCAACCTCTCCGGCTTGCCCGGCTACGCCACCGGCGGCACGATCCACATCATCGTCAACAACCAGGTCGGCTTCACGACCGATGTCCGCGATTCCCGTTCGACCCTCTACGCCGGCGACCTCGCCAAGGGATTCGAGATTCCGGTCGTGCATGTCAACGCCGACGACGTCGTCTCCTGCATCTCGGCGGCGCGGCTGGCGATCGCCTACCGCCTCCGCTTCGGCAAGGATTTCCTGATCGATCTGGTCGGCTACCGGCGCTGGGGCCACAACGAAGGCGACGAGCCGTCGTTCACCCAGCCGGCGATGTACGCCCTGATCAACCGGCACCCGACGGCGCGGCAGGTGTGGGCCGACCAACTCGTCGCGGCCGGCGTCGTGCCGGCGGACGAGCCGGCCAAACTGTTGCAGGCGCGGCTCGACCGGCTGGCGGCGATCCGCCGCTCCCTGAGCGAAGGGCCGGGCTCGCCGCCGAACCACGAACCGACGCCGCAGCCGCGGCGGGACGTCGACACGGCCGTGCCGATCGAGCGGCTGAGGGAATACCAGGCCGCAATCCACGCGCTCGGCGACGGCTTTCAACCGAACGCGAAACTGGCGCGGCAATGGGAGCGGCGGCGGACCGTGCT
>JAICJJ010000088.1 GCA_025928535.1 Thermomicrobiales bacterium | reverse complement strand
GAGCAGCGAGGTCCAGCCGTAGGTCGCCGTCGTGGGGTCCGAGCGGTCGGGCGCGAGCGCGTTGCCATTCGCCAGCGTCAGGGTCGGCGGCGGATCGAGCGCGAGCGGGCCGCACGACGCCAGGGCTTGTCCGCTGAAGGAGGCCGCTTTCGCGTCCGCCAGGGTCGTTTGCGGGCAGCCGAGCACGCGCATCGTGATCGAGCCGCTCGGCGGCGCCGGGGGCGCTGGCACTTCCGGACCGATCGTCGCCGCGACGTAGGCCGCCGGCCGCGCGCCGGTCGCCGTCAACGTGAGCGCGCCGTCGATCGAAGCGGCTTGACCGGCGGCCAGCCGGACCGGCAACTGGCCGCCCCCGCTGACGTCGATCGTGCCATCCGTGACGAGGACCAGCGCCGGCGCCGAGGTCGCCGGCAGCGTTCCACGCTCGCCCGACTGCAGCACGTCGCGCACGAGATCGATGTCGAACGCTCGTCCAGCCGGCGCGGTGAACGGCGAGCCGCCGAAGGCGAGCCGGTCGCCGCCGGCGTCGCTCGCCTGGGCCGAGGGCACGAGCCCGAGCCGGTAGTAGGGAGCGGGGATCGCGCCGAGGCTGGCGCGCTGCTCGCGGGCGCCCCCGCGGACGTACGATGCCTCGCCGGCGGCGAGCCGGGTTTGGTCGCCGCTCGCCGGGTCGTTGATGACGATCGCGGCCCGATCGGCCAGGGCGAAGCCGAGCGCCCGTTCTTCGATGGCCGCGTCGGCGGGCAGTTCAGCCGTGTCGAGGACGACCCGCCAGGCGAGATCGGCGGCGGGCATGGGAGCCACGCCGTGGGCGATCACCTGCGCGTGGCCCGTCGCCGGCGACGGCGCATCGGGCGCCAGTTGCATGGCGGCCAGCACGAGCGCCGGAGCCAATGCCAGCGACAGCGCCGCCCACCCCGCGCGCAGCCGCCGGTTCCATCCACGAGATCGACCGACTCGCCCGTCCGGTTGCACGATCGCCTCCTCCTCTGCGCGAGACGGCTGCCCGCGACACAGATCGATCTGCGTCGTCGCCTGTCGATCTCTCAACGCCTGGCCGATCGGCTCCGGTTCCGCGACAAGGCGCGAATGCCGATTCGTGTCGCGTACGTACACCAATCATACACGTCGCCGCCGTTGGCCGGCGCGTCGCGCGGCGACGTTCGGTAGGATTGGCTCATGACGGCGGTGGCCCGGAGGACGTCTGATGCGAATCGCGGTCATGTCGGATGTGCATGGATTCGATCTGGCGCTCGCGCGCGTCCTCGCCGACCAGGAGGCCGCGGGCCCGTTCGACGAGGTGATCGCCGCGGGCGATCTGGTCGAGGCCGGTCCGGCGCCGGCGCGGGCGCTCGCCCTGCTGGAGCGCGCGGGCGTCACGTTGGTTCTTGGCAACACCGACCGGGATGTCGTCGCGGCGACGGTCGCGGGCCGATCCGGCCCACAAATCGCCTATGTCCTCGACCAGATCGGCGCGTCCGGCGTCGATCGCCTCGCCCGGCTGCCCTTTTCCCGTCGGGTCTCGCCGCCTGGCGGCGCGCCCGGGGTTGACGACCTCCTGGTCGTCCACGCCAATCCGCACGATCTCGATCGCAAATTGCTGCCCGACATGAGCGACCGCGAATTGCGCGAAACGCTCGGCGCCGTCAGCGCCGCCGCGATCGCCTACGGCCACCATCACGCGGCGTCCATTCGCGATTTGAAGCCGCCCTTGCTGGTCGATGTGTCGGCGGTCGGCAATCCGAAAGACCACGATCTGCGCAGTCGGTACGGAATCTTGACGTGGGACGAAGCGGCCCGGCGCTGGAAGGCCGAGATTCGCTACGTCGATTACCCGGTCGAGGAAACGGCGGCGGAAATCAGGGCGAGTGGATTGCCGAACCCGGAGCGAACGTTGCAGAAGTTGCTGGCCGCGCGGTATTGACCGGAGCGCGTCCGATGCAGCGCGACGAGCGATGCCGAAGCCAGCGGTCGCCCAAAAAACTGACCCGGAGCCGCACGCTCCTGCGCGGCTCCGGGTCGAACCCCGAGGGTTCGTTCAGCCTTAGCTGACGAACGCGAGGTTGTAGTTTCCGCCCGACGCGTCGGCGATCGCCGTGCCGCCGTCGGCCGCGAGGCCGATGCCGGTGTTGTTGCTCACGTCGCCGCCGTTGATCTGCGGATCCATGTTGGTGTTTCCGACCGCGATCGCATTGCCGACGTTGCCACCGCTATTGATGTCGCCGCCGGAAATCGCGCCGCCGTTGCCGTCGGCGCTCGCGACGCCGCCATTGCCCGCAGACGCCGTGAACTGCGCAAAGATCTCGTTATTCATGACCCCCGTCCTCCCTCAACTCGCACGACGAACCGACCGAAACTGGTGCGCAGTGACGATCTGGCTCGTCTAACTGACGAAGGCCAGGTTGTAGCTGCCGCCCGACGCGTCCGCGATGGCCGTGCCGCCATTGGCGGAAACGCCGAGGCTGGTGTTGTTCGTGTTGGTCTCGCCCGTGATGTCGACGTTGCCGCCGCTGGTGTTGCCGACGCCGATGGCGCCGCCGGCGTTGCCGCCGCTATTGATCGCGCCGAGGCTCACCGCGCCGCCGTTGGCGCCCGCCGTCGCGACGCCGCCGTTGCCGGCCGACGCCGTGAACTGCGCAAAAAGTTCCTCTTTCATGGTCCGACTCCCTCCCAGGAAGAACCCGCTGCCCACAACCCGTTCCGCCTTGCGGCCGCCCCCATGCGCACCCGGGAAACGATCGTCAAGCGGAACCCCATGCCACGCTACCATCCAGCCATGAGCGTGTCAATGGCCGGCGGTCGCGCCACAGCCTGATCGATAGTCCCGAAATCATTCCGGCGCTCGTCGTCGCTTCCGAGCGAACCGGCGGGAATCGTCGAAACCGCCGCGCGCAATCGCCGATTACGATTTCATCGTTGGCGAAATGTGGCATTTCGCGCCATTCTCGACTAGACTCGGCGCGAACGCGAAATTCGACCGGAACGCGGGTCGCCTGCCGAACGGTCGGAGGCGTGGACGGCGGTTGCCGCCCGCGGCGCGGTCGGGAACATGGCGTGGGGAGTCCTGGTGAAGGGATGCGGGGGATGAAGAGCGGTACCCCCAGCGGGATTCGAACCCGCGATCTTCACCTTGAAAGGGTGACGTCCTAGGCCGCTAGACTATGGGGGCATCGGCTCCGAACGATACTCTGTTCGGCGATACGATGTCAACGCCGCGCGCCGACGCTCAGATGCGCCCCCCGTTCGCGCGGCATCTTTCTCGTCGGGTTGGGCGACTCCGGCATCGGGTGGGGAGCGACATGACCGATCAAAACGACCAGGGACCGGGCGGAATCGCGACGATGGAACCGGCGTCGCCGAACGGCGCGTCGCCGGACCAGTTGGCGCAGACGCCGCTCGACCCAATCGAGCCGAGCGCCGACGACAGTCAGGGAGCCCGGACGGATCGCAGGGCCGCCCGTGAACAGAAACGCGCCGATCGCGGCGAGCGACGCCTGGAGCGCAAAGAGCGGAAACTGGATGCTTCGGTCGTCGCCGCGCCGCTGGCGGATGCGGCCGACCCGTCGGCCGCGCTCGATGCCGATGCCATCGCGCCGGACGCGTTGTCATCGAGCGACGCCGAGGCCGAGGCAGCGCCGCTCGGCGACGCGGGTTCGGATCCGACCTCCAACGAGTTCATCGACGCCGAGGCGGTTGAACCGCTCGCCGCGTCCGAACCTGGCGACCTTGCGAGCGATGATCCGGATCAGGCGACGGCGCGCTCCCGCAATGGCAATCACGCCGAACGGCTGGAGCGCAAGGCCGCCCGGCGCGCGGGCAAGGAAAGCGCGGACGCGCCGTCCCGCGAGGAGCGACGCGCCGACCGCGAAGAGCGGCGGGCGGAGCGCCCGGCAAAACCGACGCGCCCCGCTGCAAACGGCGTCGTCGCCGAAGTCGACGAGTCGGCCGCGCCCAATGGGGTTGAATCAGCGCCCCGCCCGCCCGTGCTCGTCCGCGCCGACATCGGCGTGGTGCCGGGCGACGACGGCAAGAGCAAGCGAACGGAACGCATGGCGGGGCGCGTCGATGTCCAGCGGGCGGCGGCGGAAGAGGTGCTGGGCGCGGTCGACCCGAACAATGCGGCGATCGCGCCGCTGATCCGGTACGTCAACGCCGTGACGATGCATCTCAACGAGTCGCAAAAGATGATCGGCCAACTGCAGGTCGAGCGCGATGCGTTGCGGGCCCAGGTGGTCAGCCTCGACGCCGACCCGATCGACGCGTCACGTTTCGCCGAGTTGGCGGGCGCCACCGACCAGGGCGCCGCAAAGCAGCGACGCCGGAGCGAGCGGCAGGCGGCGCAGGCGACGGAAGGCGAAGCGCCCGAATCGGACGACGCGGCGCCGCCGGCGTCGATGGACGACGTCGGGCGCAAACGGCGGCTGATCGCTCTCGGCGCGCTGGCGGTCATTGGGCTGATCGCGATGGCCACCCGGTTCCTGAACCACCCGATCGATCTGTCGAACATGTCGAAAGGCAGTCTCGGCGGCGTCGCGGTCGTCGGACAGTTCATGCAGGTGTTCCTGGCCGGCATGATCTTCTACCGGCTGGCCCGGATCGGCGGCCGCGGCGCCCGCTGGCTCTTCCCGGAATCCGATCCGAAGTTGGCGAAGAAGCAGATGCAGGAAGCCAAGGTGCGGCAGAAACTGGCTCGGCAGGCAGACGCCTAACCGGCCACGCGGAGGGCGACGCCGATCGCGACGCCCAACGCCACGCCAAATCCAGCAGCGCGAAGACGCGGCGGCAGCGTCCGGAAATCGTCCGGCGCCCGCCGCGTCCAGTTTCGGACGTCGGCGCACGCCCAGAGGATCGCCGCCGCCACCCCGCCCGCCAGCGCCGTCAGCGACAACAGGTCGGGCGCGCCAACCGGCTGCAAGCCCCAGGGCGCGACGGCGCCGAGATCGACGACCCGAATCACGCCGTCGGCCAGCAGACGCGCCGGCATCGCCATCGCTTCGCCCAGCGGCCGCCAGACGACCCCCGCCAGACTCGCGGCCGTCGCGAGCGGAAATGCCGCTTCCGCCAGCGGCCCGATCGCCAGATTGACCGGAATCGCGACCAGCGAGATCGTGCCGGAGATCGGCAGCAGGAGCGGCAGCGTCGCCAGTTGGGCCGTCGCCGTCGCCAGCAGCGCCGTCGCGCCCCATCCGCGTCCGACCGCTTCCGGCAGATTCGCCATCACCATCGACAAGGCGAGCGACGAGACGAGCGACAACCGAAACGACAGCGACCAGACATCCTGCGGCCTGAGCAAAACCTCGGCCGCGCCGGCGAGCAGGACCAGGGTGACGAAATCGGGCCGCCGGCCGACGCGCACGGCGAACATCGCAACCGACGCCACGATCGCGGCCCGAAACGCCGGCGGCTCCAGGCCGACCAGCAGCGCGTAAACCCAGACGCCGACCACGACCAGCGCTTGCCAGGCGAACCGCTTCCCGACGCCGAACATCGATCCGGTTCCGGCGATCACCGCGACCAGGAGCGCCAGGTTCGCCCCGCTGACCGCGGTCAGATGAACCGTGCTCGTGCGCAGAAACGCATCGCGCCGCGCCGCGGTCAGCGCCCGATCATCGCCAGTCACGAATCCGCTCAGCAGCACGCCCGCGTCGCCCGGCGCCGCCTGCTGCAACGCGACCGTCATCCGCCGCCGCAACAGGGACAGCTCCCTGAGCCAGCCCGATCCTCGTTCCTCGATCGTCGTGGCGTAGGCGAACATGGAGCCGCCGCAATCCCGACTCGTCAGCCAGCCCTGGATCGCCTCGGCCTGATCTTCCACGCGTTCGATCGGGCCGCCGACCCACGCCTGATCGCCAATCGTCAGCGGGGGGTAGGGCCGCACGGCGACGCAGATCGCGCCGGCCGCGTCGCTCCAGACGCCCTGCCAATGCCGTTGTTCGACGTCGAGCACGAACTGCTGGACGCGGCCCGTCAGGATCGGTCCGCTGACGACCCGGCCGCGAATCGCGTCCGCTTCGTCAACCCAGGCGAGCGACGCCGTCGACGGAGGCGGCTGACTTCGCGCCGCCGCGACGACGGCGACGGCGGCGATCAGGCCAGCCGGAGCGAGGTAGGCCGCGCGCCGGCGGTCGCACGCCAGCCAGCCGGCGACGAGCAGCACGATGGCCGCCGCGCCTTTCCACGCGAAGAGCGCCGCGATCAGACAAGCGAGGCTCAGGAGGATGCCGGTCATCGCGTCGGCCTACCGCACGACGAGTTGCGACCGCAGCGCATCGACCATGCGCTGCGAGATGCCTTGCACGCGCGCCAGATCGTCGACCGAGGCGAACGGCCCGTTTTGCGTCCGGTCATCGACGATCCGCTGGGCCAGCACCGGCCCGATGCCCGGCAACGCGTCAAATTCTTCGGCGCTCGCCGTGTTCAGGTCGAGCACGGCGGGAGCCGTCGTTTGCTCGGGCGTCGGTTTCGTCGCGGCGGTCCGGGCCGGCGGGGCGGTCGGGGCAGGCGGAGCGGCGCCGACAGCGGGAATCACGATCGCGTCGCCGTCGTTCAACCGCCGGGCGAGGTTGAGCGCGGCGAGATCCGCGTCGGGCGCGAGACCGCCGGCCGCCGCGACGGCGTCCGCCAGCCGCGCAGTGGCAGCCACCGCGTAGACCCCGGGCCGGGCGACGGCGCCGTTGACAGCGACCCGGAATGTCGCGGGCGTCGCCGGCGCCTCGATCACGATCGCCGGCGCCGATCGCTCGTCGAGCGCGCTCATCAGCGCGTAGACGGCCATCAGGCCGACCGCGGCCGAAAGCAACACGACCACCACGCGGGACATCGACGCTCCGCCAATTGCAAATACGCGCGACCGCTCGCGCGACTGTCGATTCGCCGCCCATGATGCGGTCGGCGCCGGCCCTTGGCAAGAGGCGCCGTGCTACGATTGGGCTATCGTCAAGGGCCGGCCGCTCAGGCCGCGCCCCTTTTTCCGTGGCCGTGTCGTTCCCGCGCGGCCGTTCCGGTGGACGCATGTCGCTCGATCATCTGCTTCCCTTCCTTGCCGACGACCCCGTGCTCGACGCCGCGTTTTCCGGCCTCGCGCCGGGTCGATCGCGTTCGCTCGACGCCCTGCCCGCGGCGGCGCGTCCCGCCGTCGCCGCCGCCGCGATCGGGGCGCATCCAGCGTCGTCGGCGCTCGTGGTCACTTCCCGCGGCGAACGGGCCGACCGGTTCGCCGCAGCGCTCGGCGCGTACCTGCCGCCGGACCGCCAGCCGATCGTCTGGCCATCGCCCGACGCCCTTCCGTTCGAGCAATTGCCGTTCGATCTCGAAGTCGCCACCCGGCGCGTCGCCATCCTCGACCGCTTGCGCGCCGCCCGACGCGACGGCGTGCCGGGGCCGGTGATCGTCGCGACCGCGAGCGGACTCGCCCAACTCGTCTTCGACCCAGCCGAGCTCGAACGCGAAAGCCGAATCGTCCGCGTCGGCGAGCGTCTGGACGTCGAGGCGCTGATGCGCTGGGCGACGCGGCTCGGCTATCAGGCCGTGCCGCTCGTGCAGGAACCGGGCGAAATCGCGCGCCGCGGCGGCATCATCGATCTCTTTCCGCCCGCGTTCGACCTGCCGGTTCGGCTGGATCTGTTCGGCGACGACGTGGAGACGATTCGCAGTTTCGATCCGGGCACGCAACGCTCGGTCGGGCGCTTGCGCGACGTCCATCTGCTGCCGCCCGCCGAGTTGCCGCTTTGGCGGCTGCCGAACGCCGCGGAGACGTTGCGGGAACTCGATCAGACCGGCTTGCGGCCGGAGGTGGCGGCCGAATGGAATCACATGCTCGACCAGATGGACGCCAACGTGACGCCCGCCTCGGTCGATCTCTTCGCGCCCTACCTCCTGGAGCGACCGGCGACGCTCACCGACTATTTCGCGGCGGGCGACCTGCTCGTGATCGACGAGCCGGCGGCGGTCGATCTCGCCGCGTCGCAACTCGCCGCCCAGGCGGACGAACTGGAAGCGGCTTTCGTGGCGAACGGCGAATTGCCGCCCGGGCTGCGTTCGCCGATCGCCGCCTGGACCGTTGTCGCCGCCTCGCTCGCGCGCATGCGGGCGCTCCGCTTCGGCGCGGCCGGCGAACCGGAGCGCGTCGTCGCCGCTTCGCTCGTCGACGCCCCGAACTATGCCGGCCGCCTCGCCGACGTCGTCGACGATGTCCGCGAACGACTGGCAGCCGGCTGGCGCGTTTCGATCGCGACCGACCAGGTCGATCGGCTGACCGAAATCTTCGAAGCGCGCGACATCTTCCCCCGCCGCGAAAAGCGCCGCGACGCCGCCGGCAGATCGGCCGCGCCGCTGGAGCCCGGCGTGCTGGAAATCCGCGATTCCGACATCGACGGCGGCTGGGCGCTGCCGGCGGCGCGGCTCCTGGTGCTGAGCGATCTGGAACTGTTCGGTTTTCGCAAGCAGGCGCGCCGTCTCGGCCGCCGGCCCGGCGGCCAGGAAGCGGAAGCGTTCGCCCGCGGTCTCCAACCGGGCGAGCACGTCGTCCACATCGATCATGGCGTCGCCCGCTTTTCCGGCCTTGTCCGGCTCGAAACCAACGGCGTCGAGCGGGAGTACATG
>JAICJJ010000215.1 GCA_025928535.1 Thermomicrobiales bacterium | reverse complement strand
GTCGCGCCGCGGCGATCCGGCGGAACCATGCCGGCGACGGCCGCCCGCATGATCGAATCCTGTGCTCCCATGCCGAAGCCCCAGAGCCCCATGCCGACCAGGGCCGCCGTCGAACCGCCGAAAAAGACGAGCGGCGCGAACGGCGCGGCCAACAGCGTGGTGGCGGCGAGCGCCGGCAGGCCGATCCGATCGAACAGGCGACCGAATCCGAGCGCGGTCAACGCCGAGATCCCCATCGCGACGGCGTAGAAAATCGGAATCGCGTCGGTCGCCACCGTCGCGGCGCGCTGAAAATGGAAGGCGATCAACGGAAAATCGGCATAGGCGGCGGCGACCAGGGCGACCGTGCCGAGATAGCGCCAGAAGACGCGCGGCAACCCCTCGCCGGTCAGGTCCAGCGACGCCGGTTCGAAATCGCGCGGCTCCGGATAGAGGCGGCGCGCGCCGAGGAGGATGATGACCGCCAGCGCCGCCGGAATGGCGAGGATAGCGTAGCTCGGGCCGAAGCCATGTTCTCGCGCCAGCGCCGCCGCCACCACCAGCGGGCCAATCATCGCCCCTGCCTGGTCGAGCGATTCGTGCATGCCGAAGCCCCAGCCCCGCCCCATTTCGACCGTGGCGTGCGACAACATCGTGTCGCGCGCCGGGTTGCGGATCGCCTTGCCGATCCGCTCTGCGATCATCAGCGCCGCCGCGGCTTCCCAGCGGCCGGCGAACGCCAGCAACGGCACGGCGCCGAGATTGACGACGTAGCCGAGGATCGCGACCGGCCAGTAGCGTTGCGTCTTGTCGCTGACATAGCCAGAAAAGAGGCGCAGCCCGTAGCCGAGCAATTCGCCCACGCCGGCCACGATCCCGACCACCGTGCCGCTGGCGCCGAGCACCGCGAGAAACGGCCCGTTGATGCTGCGGGCGCCATCGTAGGTCATGTCGGCGAAGAGGCTGACGACGCCGAGCAAAATGACGAACCGCAGCGCTGCGTCGCGCGACAGCCGGCTGATGGCAGTGCTGCCGACGGCTTGATTGGCGGCGTCCGTGCTGTTCATCCGCTCTCCTCCTCTCCAGAATCATCGACCGCGATCTCTGGCCCGTCGGCTTCGACCGGGAGCAGCGTCAGCGCCTGCCGCAGCGCTGCGAAGAAGGCCAGGCATTCGTTGCCCGCGACGACCGGGAATGGCATTCTGGATGTCTCGGCCGGCGCCGGCCCGTCGGCCGGCGCGGTCCAGCCGACATGCCAGCCGAGCACCGAGCGTCGCAATTCCGCCGATGTTACATGCGCCAGGGGACACGTCTTGGGAGGGCCGAATACCGGGAGCCGAATGCGGATGATGTCGGACTGTGTGAGCGCCGCCAATTCCGGGCCACGCTCGGCCTCGCCCGGATCAACTGCCATTGCGTGCGTCCGACGGCGAACGCCGACCGGATCGGGATGGTCGGCCAGCCAGCGTTCCAGCGCGGCCGCGAGCGCGGTTCGCTCGGCATCGGCGACGAGCACCGCGTCAGTCGCGCGGCATCGGCCAGCGGGCGGCAGCGCCAGCCGCTCGCGCGGCGAGATCCGGCCCGGCAGGCGCAGCCGGCGGTCGCCCGCGCGAGGCAAGAACTCGGCCAAGAGATCGGCGATCCGCTGGATCGCGTCTTTGGCGCCGGGCGGAAATGACAAATCGATCGTCTCCTGTCCACAGTTCGCACGCAAATCGAGCGTGAGCTGGACGCGACCACGGTGATTGACGGTGACATCAACCGACGCGAGGCGCTCGGGCGTCGTCGCCTTCGCCCGATAGCCCCAAGCGAGGCCGCCGCCGACGACCTCGGCATCGTCGCGGAGGAGGAACACTTGCCGGTTCGTCACGAGGAGGGCGCCTTCGAGCGGCTCGCGGCCGCCTGGGGCGATCCATCGCCCGAGGCGGCGCCGCCAGGTTTCGCTCGTTTCGGCCGTCCAGGGCGCGAAGGCGAGGACGCGCTCGTCCGCGAACAGGTACTCGTCGGCGTAGAGCTGGAACCGGCCGGCGAGACCGTAGAATGCGTACTCGGCGTCGCTATTGCGATCGGTGTGGAGATCATGCGGGCGCAAACGCTCGACGTCGGCCGGAGACAGGGCATCGACGTCCTGGGTCGCCCAAACAGGCGCGAGCGTGCGCCACGCCCGTTGTCGCCGACGGGACGTACGGCAGCCATCGCGCGCCGCCGCATCGTCGTCCGGTCGCATTCGATCCGCTTCAGCAAACACAAATGGCTCCTACCGCCGCTGCGCAGCCAGTAGAAGCCATCAGCCGGAACTCCGGCGGACCACGTCGGTCGACGCGGCCTGCGGGCCTCATCGCATCGTTGCCGATCCGTTTCGCCCCGATCGGCAGGTCACGATTGTAGCGACTTCAATGCGCGGGACGCAATCCGCCGCCCATCGTGTATCGTTCGCGATCCCGGTGAGGCGATCGGCCTGTCAGCCTGGAGCAGAAGAATCATGCGCGAACGGCACACCGTCCGGTTGCTCGTCATCGACGAGCGCGATCGCATTCTGCTGTTCGAGATCGAAGAGGCGAGCGTCTATGATCCGACGGTCGACGCCGGACCCAGCCGCCGCAGGTACTGGATCACGCCCGGCGGCGGCGTGGAGCCGGGCGAAGACGATCGCGCCGCCGGCCTGCGCGAACTGTGGGAAGAAACCGGCATTCGCCGCGACGACCTCGGCCCGTGCGTCTGGGAACGCGACCACCTGCTCGTCTGGGACGGCGAACCGCTGCGCATGCGCGAACGCTTCCACCTGATCCGCGTCCCGGCCGGCGAGATCGCGCTCGATCACCAGACAATCTGGGAACGCGAGATATACCGATCCCATCACTGGTGGACGGCGGACGAGCTGACAGCGTCAACGGCATTCCTATTTCCAGCAGCGCTCCGAACGCGAATCGCGCCATTGCTCGCCGGCGCGATCCCGGACTGCCCGATCGTGATCGATTGACGGCGGATCGAAAGATCGCAACAGGCAATCGTCGCCGGGAGATGCAACTTCGCGGCGGCCCCGCGCGGCGCGAAAGACGCCGCGCTAAATCCATAAGCCGGCTGGAATCCGGCTACAAATGCGAGCAGTGCAGGCTCAGCGAATGTCCAACTTGAGGCGTGGCGCCCTCGACCCATATGTCGCCAATGAATAGCCGGCTGCAGCCGGGTTATTGGCTCAGCCCGGCGTCTTTAGCGCCGGGCGGCGACGTCAGGCCGGCACGTTCGCAATCAATCCGCCGGCCCGAACCCGCTCGATTTTGAACGGCGCCTCTATTCGCCCACGCCCGCCGCCCGCTCGGCCCGACGCTGCGCCCGCCGTTCTTCCCGGCTGGCGCGGTCTTTCTTTCCTTCGTCGGTCGGTTCGGCTGCGGCCGGCGCCGCCTGGCCGGTCATCGCCGCGCGCAGCAACCCGCGCTCGCGGGTGATTTGCACCTGAATGCCTTGCCGTTCGGCGCGGCGCTCGAGTTGTCGCTGGCGGCGCTTGAATTCCTGATCGTCGCCGACCGGGAGTTCGACGGTCTGCCCTGCGCGCAAGCCGGCCATGATCTCTTTCCACGCCGTCGCGTCGTCGTCTTCCGTCGCCGCGCCGACCGGCATTGCCTGATCGCTCATGCTCCACCCACTCCTCGATCGTTCATTCAACCCACCGTGGGAGTATACGCCCCTCGCCGACTCACGCCCCGTCCGAGGCATGCCCGTGGACCAACGCGACCAGCCGCGCCAACCGATCCGGGTCGGTTTCCGGCAGGACGCCGTGCCCGAGGTTGAACACATGCCCGGGTCGTCCGGCCGCCCGCGCCAGCACGTCGAGCGCGCCATCCCGCGTGGTCTCCCAGTCGGTCAGCAGCATGGTCGGATCGAGGTTGCCCTGAATCGCCAGCCCCTGGCCGATCCGCTCCCAGGCGGCGTCGAGCGGCAGCCGCCAGTCGACGCTGACCGCGGCGCAGCCGCTGGCGGCGATCTGGTCGAGCAGCGCGACCGAGCCGGTGCTGAAATGGATCGCCGGCACATAAGTTGGCAGCGCCGCGAAGATGCGCCGCGTATACGGCAGGACATGTTTCCGATACGCTTCGGGGCCGAGCAACCCCAGCCACGAATCGAAAAGTTGGACCGCGTCGGCGCCGGCGGCGATCTGGCCGTTGAGATAGCCGATCGTCGTCTCGGTCAGGACCTCCATCAGACGCCGCCAGAGGTCCGGCCGGCCGTACATCAGCGCCTTGGCGCGGGGAAATTCGCGCGATGCCTTGCCCTCGATCAGATAGCAGGCGAGGGTGAACGGGGCGCCCGCGAAGCCGAGCAACGCGGTCGTGTCGCCCAATTCGCGCCGCAGCAGTCGGAGCGCCGCGAAGACGTAGGGGGTGGACGCTTCGGCGTCGGCCACGCGCAGCCGGGCCACGTCGGCTTCCGATCGGATCGGTTCCGGAATCACGGGACCGGCATTCGGCCGGATCTCGAACGAGACGCCCATCCCGGCGAGCGGCAGCATGATGTCGGCGAAGAGGACCGCCGCGTCGACCCCGAGCCGCGCGACCGGCATCAGCGTCGCCGTCGCCGCCAGTTCCGGCGTCGTCGCCATCGTCATGAAATCGTGCCTCGCCCGCAAGGCGCGATATTCGGGCAGGGAACGGCCCGCCTGGCGCATGAACCAGACGGGAGTCGCATCGACCGGCTGCCGCCGCAGCGCCGCCAGGAAACGGTCGCGCCCGGTCATCGCCGCGACGGCGTCGGGCATCGACGTTGCCGTCATTCAGGCCAGCGCCGGGGCGCGGAAGCGCGCGATCGCCCGCAACATGCCTTCGGCCGTCGTTGCCCGACAGGTGAAGACCGGCACGTCGCTGGCGGTGTAGGCGCTCGAAATCGAACCGCGCAACTCCTGCACGAGATCGAGAAAATCGGCCGGCTCGTCCGATTCGAAGGCGACGACGAATTCCTGGTCGTCGAGCCCGAACGAATAGGTCGTGTTGATCTTGACCGTGGGGTAGGTCGCGCCGGTCGCGATGTGCTGATTCATCGCTTCCTGGCGCTCTTCCGGGCCGATGCCATACCACTCGCGCACCTTTGTCATCGGATAGACGAAGAGATATTTGGCGTTGCCCGGCGCCAGCGAGAGCCGCGTCGAGCGGTCGCCGCTCGGTCCGGCGTATTTTTCGACATAGGTCGAATGCTTGGTCATCGCCAGATACGAGTGAGGCGTCGTCAGCCAGCCGCCGAGTTCCGTGCCGAGAAGATCGCCCGCCATTTCCTGAATGTCGTCGAGTTCGTAACTGACCTGCCAGATCATGAAATCGACGTCACCGCGCAGCCCGGCGGTCGAAAAGCAGCGCACCATGTTCCGCCGCTGCCATCCTTCGACGACATCGACGAACTCGGCGATCTGTCGCTCCCGCGCGGCCGATTCCTGCCGCCGCCAGACCGGGTCGGCCCGGTAAAACGTGTATTTGACGAATTGCCGCCGTCCCGGCTGGTGGATCATTCCGCTGTCGTGTCCGTTGCCCTGGTCCATTCGTCGTGCTCCCCGGCGCCGTTCGCTGTCAGTCAGGCTTCGAATTCGCGCAGCACCGAGAGCGCTCGCCGCTCGTCGCCCGATTCATCCCGCAGCCAGCGCGCGGCGTCCTTGGCGTGATAGGTGATGATCCGGCCCGCGCCCGCGCGCTTGATCGCCGTCAGCGTTTCGAGCGTGACGCGCCGTTCGTCGATCCAGCCGAGTTGCGTCGCCGCTTTCACCATCGCG
>JAICJJ010000226.1 GCA_025928535.1 Thermomicrobiales bacterium | reverse complement strand
GCTCGAACCTCCTTGCCTGGAAACGGCGCGCCGTTCCCGTCAACCGGTCGTCCAACACGCGTGGATTCGTCAGGAACTATCGGATCGCGGCCGGCCGCTGTCAACTCGTAGGGCCATGACGACGAATGTCGCAATGCATGCACGCGGCATGAACATTCAATGAAATAGATATCCTCCTCACTCGCTATGGTTCATATGGTGTCGCCGGCGCGGACGGAGAATTCGTCGTCTATCGACGGCGGCGGCGCGGGTCAGCGTCCCGTCAGGGAACGGCGACGTCCGGTTCGATGGGAGACGCCAGCGGCGACGAGGCGTCCGCATGATCGGCGTCCGGTTCGTCGGCGCTGGCGTACCGGATCAGATCGGCGATCTGCTGCCGGAACCAATCGGCGACATCGTCGGCTTCGACGGCGCGACGTAATCCTTCGGCCATTCGTCGACGATCCGCGAGCGGCATCGTCAGCGCCTGGTGCATCGCGTCGGCGGTCCCTTCGACATCGGCCGGGGCGATGATCAACGCATTGTCGCCCAGTTGCGACGCGGCGCCGGCGCCTTCCGACAAGATCAGGACGCCATTGCGCTCGTTCAGCAGCGCGCCTTCCTTGGCGACCAGGTTCATGCCGTCGATGATGGCGTTGACGAGCAGCACGTCGTACCACTTCATCGCCGCCAGAGCCCGCGGATAGTTTTCGCCCATGATCAGGTGGATCGGTTGCCAGCCGGTTTCGACGTTGGCGTAGCGCGCGTTGATCCGCCCGACGGCGGCGCTGACGTCGTCGAGATAGTCCTGATACTCCGGCACGTCCATTCGCGACGGCACGGTGATGGCCACGAAATTCACCCGGCCTTGAAACTCGCGATGCGCTTCGAGAAACCGATCGAACGCCTGGAAGCCGCGGACGATGTTCTTGCTCGGCTCGGCTCGATCGACCCGCAAGATCGTGAACTCGTTCCAGTGATTCGGCAGGTAGCGATCGTGCGATCGCGCTTCCTTGCTGTAGGCGATGCGGCGCACGGCGTTGGCGTCGATCGAAATCGGATAGGCGCGAACTTCGATCCGGCGACCGTTCCACCGCACGGCCGATCGGTCATAGTCGATCTCGGCGCCGTCGACGTAGGCCTCGCAGGTGTACATGAACGAACGCGCATGCTCCGGCGTCTGGAAGCCGACGATGTCGTTGCCGAGCATCCCTTCGCAAATCGCGCGGCGCATCGCCATCGGCAAAAGCCGCCAGTAGTCTGGATCGGGCCAGGGGATGTGGACGAAATGCTGGAGGATCGCGTCCGGATTGCGTTCGCGCACCATGCCGCCGCAGAGATAGAGATGGTAGTCCTGGAGCATGACGATCGGCTGCGTCTCACAACGCTCGCAGGTCGCGACGATCTCGTCGGCGAAGAGCCGGTTGACGGCGACGTAGCCGTCGTACCAGGCCGTCCAGATTTCGTGGGTGATGTCGGGCGAACGCGGCGTGTCCCAGAGATAGTGCTGCAAAAACCAGAGGAGCGGATTGCTGATGACGTTGTAATACTGGTGATAGGCCTCGGGCGCCGGGACGACGAAGCGAAGTCGAAACTCCGGCGGCCGCCCGAATTCGATCAGGTGCTCGCCCTGCCGCGCGGCGACTTCGGCGCGGGCGCGATCCCCTTCGGTCATCGCCGCCGCGATCCAGATCGGCTGGTGCTCGCGGGCGATCGAACTGACGGCGGTGACGACGCCGCCGCTTCCCTTGCGGGCGCGAAAGGTTCCATCGTCTTCGAGCGAACAGGTGACCGGACCACGATTCGAGGCGACGATCAGCGGTCGTTCGCGCAGCACGCGGTCGATCGCGCCGGCGTCTTCCGGCATCTGGCCGAGGCCATGGCCGTTTTCCGTTTGTCGCGCCATCGGTCTCGACTCCTTTGACGACACCGGCGATTCCGGGCGGACGCGCGACCGCAGAATTCCGAACACGCATCGCTGCCGGCATTATCGTCCTTCGGGGCCACGGACGAAAGCGGGACGCGCGCGATTCGGCAAGATCGGAGACGGCGGCGCGACCATGGACTGATGCTAGACTTTGACTTTGCGGTATCGTCGGCGCGTGGAAGCGGAGAACCGCCAGGAATGGTGAACGACGGGCTTGGAGAAACGGACGCGCGAGCATGCCCATGGTGCGGCAGCCGCGCGACCCGCCGGGTCGCGCGCGGCTACACCGGACCGACCGATGAGGTCGATCAATATTTCACCTGCTCCGCCTGCGGCAAAGTGACCTATGAACTCGTCGCCAAGACGGCGCGCGAAATGCGGCTCGGCCGCTATCAGGCGGGCGACATCTATCAGGACCGCGCGCATCAGACCCGCTATCAGATCACGCGCATCCTCAAGGTCGGCGCCAACGAATTCCTGATGTACCTGCGGCCGATGCCGGGCAAGAGCGAAGCAATCGGCGTCGTCTGACCGTCATTGGGCCTGGGGATATCAGGCCGGCGGGCGGGCGACCCCGATCACGAGACCTGCCGGATCGAGCAAGCGGGCGGCGTCGACGACGTCATCGGCGGTGACGCTCGCAATGAGCGACGGGTATCGGTCGACATAATCGAGCCCGAGCCCGTAGTACTCGATCGACAGGAGCATCGCGGCGACGCCGTCATTCGTTTCGAGCGCGAGCGGCAGGATGCCGATGAGATAGTTCCTGGCGTCGGCAAGTTCGTCCGGCGTTAACCCGGATTCCCGCAACAGCCGCAACTCGCCGATGACGCCGTCGATCGCGCGCTCGAGATTCGACGGATCGACGCCCGCGCGGCTGACCCACAGGCTTCCTTCCCGACCCGGTTCGATCTGACTGAAAACATAGTAGGCGAGCCCGAGGCGGTCGCGGACGGTCGCGCCGAGCCGCCCCATCAGCCCGAGCCGCCCGAGCGCGAGATTCGCCAGATCGAGCGCGTAGAAGGCGCGATCGAGCCGCGAAATCGTCGGCAAGCCGATGGCGATGTCGGCCTGACTCTTGCCGGGGATGGCCGTCGTTTCGCGGACGATTTCGGATTTGCGGCCCGGCAACGGAATTTCGGGTTCGGGCGCGGCGGCGCCCGACCAACCGGCGAACGTTTCGGCGACCAGATCGCGCGCGGCGGCGAAGGACGGAACCCCGCCGACGATCGCGGCCGTCATCGCGCTGGGCGCGAAATGGGCGCGATGAAATCGGACCAGATCGTCGCGCTCGATCGCCGATACGCTCTCGACGTCGCCCGACAGGCGGCGACCAAGCGGATTGGGCGGCGGAAAGGCGAGCCGCCGCATGATTCGGTCGGCCGTCGAACGCGTGTCATTGTCCGCTTCCTGAATGCCGGTCAGCAATTGCGCCCGCACCTTGGCCAGTTCCGCACCCGGAAACGACGGCTGACGCAGCATTTCGGCCGCCAGCGAGAGCATCGTTGGCAGGTCTTCAGTCAGGCAGCGAAACGAGACTTCGGCCGAATGGCGGCCGGCGTCGGCGCCGATGCTCGATCCGAGCGCATCGGTCATCTCGTTGATCTCGGCGGCGCTTCTGGTCGATGTGCCGCGGGTCAGCATGCGGCTGGTCAGCGTCGCCAGTCCGGCCTTGCCTTCCGGATCGGCGACCGCGCCGGCCCGAACCCGGAGGCGAACCGAAACGCTCGGTTCTGACGGCCGCGCCTGCCCAAGCACGACCGTGCGATCGGGCAGCGCGTCACGCTCGAAGCCGGAGCGATTCGACGGTGGCGGCGCCCCGGCCCCGCCGAGTCCGAAACAGGTGAAGCGAGCGACGATCGGCGATGGCGAATCGGCCTCGCCGCCGGCTTCAGTTGGCAGGACCCAGCCGACCGTTCGCGCGTCTGACCGGAGGCAGCGGTCGGCGACGCGTTGCACGTCGTCGGCCGTGACCGCATCGACTTCGTCCATGAGCGTGTCGACGCGGCGCCACGAATCGACGATTTCCATGAGTCCAAGCCAGAAGGCCTGGTTGGTCACCCCTTCGGCCGAGTAGACGTATTGCGCCTTGACCTGCTTTCGGGCGCGCTCGAGTTCCGCGGCCGGCGGCGGCTCGCGCCGCAGGCGATCGATTTCGGCATCGAGCGCCGATTCGATCCGTTCCGGCTCGACGCCTTCGAGCGCGGTCACGCCGAAGCTGAAGAGATACGGATCGAGAGTCAGATCGAAGTCGCTGCCCGCCGAGCGGGCGAGCCCGGCGTCGACCAGCGATCGGTAGAGTCGAGACGAGCGTCCCATCGCGCCGCCGCTGGCGAGGCCCATGCCCTTGCCGCCCGACAAGACGGCGTCGGCGACCAGCAAGGCGACGGCGTCGGGGTGGCGCGCATTCGGGGCGTGAAACGCCATGCGGACGTAGGCGGTCGGCGACGGGCGGCGCAAGATGACTCGCTGCTCCGCGATTTGCGCCGGTTCGACGATCCGGACGGGCGGCGGCGGCGGGGCGGGCGGGATGCCGCCGAACGCGGCTTCGATGCTGGCGAGGGCGTCGGCGGCGGCGAAATCGCCGACGGCGACGAAGTAGGCGTTGCCCGGCTGGTAGTAGCGGCGATAGTGCGCGTACAACTCGTCGCGGGTAATTTGTCGCAGATCGTTTTCGTAGCCGATCACCATGTGGCGGTAGGGGTGCTCGCGAAACGCGGCGCCCGTCACTTCCTTGTACAGGAGGTAGGCCGGGTTGTTTTCGGCGCCTTGCAGTTCCGACAGGATGACCGTCCGTTCCGATTCGGTCTCGGCCGGGTCGAACAGCGAATTGGTCATCCGATCCGATTCGATCCGCAGCGCAAGATCGAGACACGACGACGGCAGCGTCTCGTAGTAGGCGGTCCAGTCGTGCGAAGTCATCGCGTTCAGCACGCCGCCATGGCGGGAGACGTCACGGAAGATCTGACCTTTGGCCAGGGTCGGCGTTCCCTTGAATTGCATATGCTCGACCCAATGGGAAATGCCGGTCAGGCCCGGAATTTCGTTCCGGCTGCCGACGCGGAACCAGGTCCAGGTCGAGATCAGCGGCGCCGACCGATCTTCCTTCAACATCACGTCGAGCCCGTTTTCGAGGGTGTGCCGGACGACCGGCGATCCGTCGCTCACGATGACTCCCGTCGCACTCGATCGAACGTTGCGCCGTTGCCGTTGCGCCTGGACGGCGCCCCTGCCGCATCGTCGCTGGAAAGACGGGCGCTCCGGCTACAATCTTCGCCCAGACGCGGCCGGCGGGCGGCACGGCGGCGATCGGACCGTCGAGGAGGAGTGCAGGTGGCGCAAATCGACCCGGAGCCGAATTACGATCACCGATTGGCGGAGCGAATCGTCGCCTACCTCCAGACGAAAGACGCCCGGCTTTTCCCGTTCGCCGCACATTTCACGCCAGAGCAGCGGCGCGCTTTCGAGCGCGACCTGCGCGAAGGTCTGTCCGACCTGCAAGACAGCGGCAGCGCCCGCAAGACCTCGGCGACCGGCTTCATCATGAACGACGCTCGGCTGCGTCAGATCATCGACGAGTGGTCGGCCGCGGCCGGCGGCTGGCCGATCGGCTCCGATCCCCGGGAACCGGTCACTTCGCTCGGCTCGTCGTCACCAATCGACGAGCGGCCGCCCCTATCCT
>JAICJJ010000397.1 GCA_025928535.1 Thermomicrobiales bacterium | reverse complement strand
GGCGGTCGTCGTCAGGTCGTAAATGTTGGTGGTCTGGATCGCGCCAGCCGCCGTCGTCCACGACGGATTCCAGTAGGTCGATTCTTCGAGGAAGCGCACGCCCGGTTTGATGCCGAGGTACTCGCGGCGTTCGGAGGTGAAGGCATGCAGCGCCGGTTCCGGAATGGCGGCGGTCGAGCCGCCGGCGGTGCCGGTCAGGCCGAGCGGCGCGAAGATGTTGGTCTGCATCAGTTCCGACAGCGGCTTGCCGCCAATCTTTTCCAGCACCTGCCCAAGGATGACGAAATTCGTGTGGGAATAGCCCCAATTCGTGCCCGGCTCGAACATCAGCGGTTTGTCGATGCCGAAGCCGATCAACTCCTCCGGCGTCCATTGCCGAAACGGATCGACGTACAACTGCGAGATCAGTTCCTGATTTTGCACATAGTCGAAATAGCCGGACGTCATGCTCACCAGCATCCGCAAGGTGATTCGGTCGGCGGCGGGAAGATTCGGCTCCCACTTCGCGAGCGGGTCGTCGAGGGCGATCAATTTTCGATCGACGAACTGGAGCAACAGCGTCGAGAGGTACGCAAAGGCGACCGCGCCGTTGCGGAAATGCATCTCCGGCGTCGCCGGCACGCCCGTCATCGACGCGCCGAGCGCTTCGGTCAGCAATTCCTGTCCGTCGATCGTGACGCGGACGATGGCCGCATGCAGGCCGTAGGTCGTCATCGCGTCGCGCGCCACCGCCATGACCCGATCGGCGAGATCGCCGGCGACCGGCGTGGCTGCCGGCGTGGCTTGCGCCGCGCGCCCGACGCGGAATCGGCCGACCGCGGCCGTCGCCGCGGCGGCCGCGAGCACGCTTCGGCGTGAGCGTGGCGACGCGAGGACCCGGGTCACCCCAGCGACGCGGCCCGTGACCATCCCTTGCTCCTTCCCTCGGTTTCGACCGGGAGCGCGCGCCCGGCGCCCGCGCTCAGGCTCGCTCGCTGCGCGCCGATTCGGCCGGCGCGGCAGCCGGCTGCGCCAGCGGCAGCCGAATCGTGAACGTGCTGCCGCACCCTTCGACGCTTTCGGCGGCGATCGTGCCGCCATGTTCTTCGATAATCTGCCGCACCGCCGCCAGCCCGATGCCGGTCCCGGCGATGGCGCCGACATTGCCGCCCCGGTGAAACCGCTCGAAGATGGACGGCAGGTCCGCCGCCGGAATGCCGACGCCTTCGTCCGTCACCCCGAGCGCCGCCAGCGGACCGGCTGCGCCGGTCTCGCGTTCGACCCGCACGACGATGTTTCCGCCGTCCGGGCTGTATTTGACGGCGTTGCCGAGCAGATTGCCCAGCACGCGCTCCAGCCGCAGGCTGTCCCATTGCCCGACCACCGGCTCGCGGCCGGCGGCGACCACGATCTCGTGCCGCTCCGACGTGCGCTGGTAGATTTCGGCCGACCGCCGCGCCAGATCGACGAGATCGACCGGCGCGCGCCGCAAATCGAGCGGGGCGCCGACGCGAACGCGGGTGATGTCGACCAGTTCGTCGATCAGGCCGGTCATCCGGCTGGCGGCGGCGTCGATGCCGTCGATCCCCTGCTCCAGCCGTTCGGGCGGGAGCGATTCGCCTTTGCGCAAGCGCCGCCGCAGCAATTGCGCTTGCCCCCGGATCGCCGCCAGCGGATTCTTGAGATCGTGGGCGGCGGCGGCGACGAATTCTTCCTGCCCGCGCTCCAGCGCCCGCCGTTCGGTCATGTCGCGCGCCACCGCGACGTAGACGACTTCCGATTGCAGCAAGACGGCGTCGATCCACGCTTCAACCGGAACGGCCGAGCCATTTTTCCGGCGCAACTCGAATTCGCCGCGCCAGGCGCCCGAGCGGCGCAATTCGTCCGACGCTTCGCGCCAGACATCGGCGTCGGCCAGCACGTCGCCGATAGCGGCTCCGAGCAGTCGGTCGTGATCGTAGCCCAGGAGCCGGCTGGCGGCGGGATTGGCGTCGACGAATCGTCCGGCCCGGTCGAACATCAGGATGCCGTCGGTCGTGCCGGCGAAGAGCCCGAAGTAGCGCGCTTCCGCTTCCTGCGCTTCGCGATGGAGCCGGGCGTTGTCGATCGCCAGCGCCGCGCGGCGGGCGAGTTCTTGCGCCAGCGCGACATCCCGCTCGCTCCACGGGTCCGCGTCGCGGGATCGCGCCAGAATCATCGCGCCGAAGCAGACGTCGCGCGCCGCCAACGGCAGCGCCAGCATGGCCGAGGCGTTCGTCGCCGCCAGCAACCGGCCGGCGTCGGCAACGCGCGCGACATCGGCGCCGGCCGGCGACGTTTCGCTCGCGATCAGGGCGGTTCCGGCCGCGACGCTCTCGCGCACGAAATCGGGCTCCGGCGCGGCGATGACGCCGCCCTGTTCCCCAATCGCCAGCGCCGCCTGCCGGGGCTCGCCTTGCGGCCCGAGCAGATCGATCGCGCACCAATCGGCGAGCGGCCCGACCGGGAAAGCGGCGGCGCGTTCCAGCGTCTTGTCGAAATCGAGGCCCGATGGCAGCATCTGGCCGGCGTTGGCCAACAGGTGCAGCGCTTCTTCCGCCGCCTTGCGGGCGCTGATGTCGATCGTGCTGCCGACGCCGCGGATCGGCCGGCCGGCCGCGTCGTGGACGACCCGGCCCTGATCCCAGACATCGACCCAATGGCCATCGCGATGCCGCACCCGATATTCATTGGAAAAGCGACCGGCGGCGAGACGCTCGGCGAGGGAAATCTGTTGCAACCGCGCGCGGTCGGCCGGGTGGATCTGGGCGCTCCACCAGGCGTTGCTCGGCGGCGCTTCGTCCGGCCGCCAGCCGACGACATCGACGAGACCGGGACTCCATTCGACCTCGTCGGACCCTGGTTCCCAATCGTAGATGAGCGCCTGCACCGCTTCGGCGGCGAGGCCGAACCGCTCGTTCGCCCGCGCCAGGTCGCGCGCCGCGCGTTGCCGCTCCGAAATATCGGAGATGAGCGCGACGACGCCGGTCATGCCGCTGGCGTCTTCGACCGGGCTCGTCGCGATCAGCACATGCGCCGGGCCGCCGTCGGCCCGGCGCAACCGCCATTCGAACGAATCGAGCCGTTCCCACATCGCGCGCCCGAAGCGGGCATCCCACGCCGCGCGATCGTCCGGGAAGACGAAATCACGAATCGAGCGGCCGGTCAGCGCCTCGCCGTCGGCGCCGAGAATCGTCGCCAGCCGACGGTTGGCGTAGACCGTGGCGCCGGCGGCGTCGAGCAGCCAGACGCCTTCGTTCGCGACCTCGATCATCGAGCGGAACCGCTGTTCGCTCGCCCGCAAGGCGGCTTCGACGCGTTGTTGCGAACCGCTCAAGGCGGCGATCAGCGCCGCGGTCAGCAAGAACGTGGCGAAGCGGGGCAGTTCGTCGCCGTCCAGCGCGATCTGGCCGACCGGACCGATCAGGACGAGATCGATGGTGACGATCGACAGCGCGCCGGTCAGGAGTCCCGGCCCGAATCCGCCGAACCAGGCGCTGACCGCGACCGCCGCCAGGAACGGCAGCAGCAAGCCGAAATCGAATTGCGGCCGCAAGAGCGCCGCCGCGATCGCGCCGAAGACGACGGCGATCACCGCCGCGGTGTAGCGCTGGAGCGGGGTGCGGCCGCGAAAGCGAGCGAGCCAGGGCAATG
>JAICJJ010000009.1 GCA_025928535.1 Thermomicrobiales bacterium | reverse complement strand
GCGGGAGGCAAGCGCGGCCACGCCGAACGGCATCTCCACCGTCTTCCTGATCGTGCTGGAAAACCACGACTGGTCGACCATCAAGGGCAGTTCGTCGGCTCCGTACATCAACAGTTTGCTGTCACGCTCGGACGCCGCCTACGCCGGCAACTACCACAACGTCCCGCCCGGTTCGTCGCTCCATCCGAGCGAGCCGAACTATCTCTGGCTGGAAGGCGCCACCAACGTCTATCCCGACCACACCTTCACGTCGGACAGTTCGCCGAGCGCGAGCAACTCGACCAACTCGACCAGGCACCTCGTCGCATTGATGCAGGCCAAAGGCGTCGCCTGGAAGGCGTACGAGGAAGACATTTCCGGCAATGATTGCCCGATCAGCAATTCGGGCAATTACACCCCCCGCCACAACGGCATCCTCTTTTTCCAGGACGTCGTCGGCAACCCGCCGAGCACCAGCAACTCGTCTTGCCAGCAGCATGTCCGGCCCTACGGAGAGTTGGCGGGCGACCTGAACAACGATCGGGTCCATGGCTACAACGTGCTGATTCCCAATCTCTGCCACGACATGCACAGCAATTCGTGTTCTGGCTCCTCGAACGTCGTCAAGCAAGGGGATGACTGGCTGCAAGCCAATCTTCCCGCCATCCTCGGCTCCAAGGTCTATCGCGGCGGGACGGCGCTGGTCGCGATCACCTGGGACGAAGGGGGGAGCGGCAACAACCCGATCGGCATGATCCTGCTCTCGCCCAAGACCAAAGGCAACGGCTACACCAACAGCATCGCCTACAGCCACGCGTCCTGGGTCAAGACGGTCGAGCAGATCTACGGCCTCTCGCCGCTGGTCGGCCATGCCGCCGACGCCAGCACCACCGATCTCGGTGATTTCTTTACCACGGGCGGCGGCGATGGCGGCGGCGGTGGAACCGGCGGCGGTTCGGCAAATCGAAATCATGGGCACGCTCGCGAAGGCCAGACGCGAGACCATCACGGTCATCACCGGCATCATCATCGTGCGCATGGCCAGACTGGGCGCTGAGGCCAGTCGAGCGCGCAAGCGACGGCCAACGCCGCCGGCGACGCGGGCGCGATCAATCCGCCGCGTCGTCGGCGGCGCGCAATGGGCGCTGCCGCTCCTCGTCGTCGGTCCAGACGAGCAGGGATGCGACTGCCGGCGCTCCCGCCGATGCCGGTCTGATCTGGACGTAGGGAAAGACGCCGGCGCCGGACGACGCGGCCCGCGACGCATCCCCCCAACTTCCCGTGTTGAGGTACTGCGGCGAATCGGAGCCGCCGAGCAGCGGCCGCTGGTCGGCGCGATGGGTGTGTCCAAAGAGGTAATAGGGCACGTCGAGGCCATCGGCTTGGAGCAGGTGATGAATCGTCAGCGCGGCCCTGGCGAGGTACGGAACCGGCTCGGCCGCCGACCTCGCCCTGCCGCGCCGACGCGGGATGCGCGCCCCGAGCAGGCTGCGGACGATCCGGCCCGGCAGCGCGCGAGCCGCGGCCTCGGCGGTCTGGTCGATCCGTCCGAGGGTCCGGAGCGGCAGTCCGATCGCGTCCGCATGGTCGGCCAGAACCTGCCGGCGGTACGCGGCGCGGCGCGCCGCCTGCCGCCGGCTGCGCCGTCCGGCGAGATCGCGGACGAGATGGCCGGCAAACGTGAGATGCCGGCGTGCCGCGCCAGCGACGACAGTTGACCGTCCGAGCATCCGCAACACGCCCCGCGGTTTGACTTCGTGCGCGCCGGCGAGCGACTGCGCGAGCCCGATCCGATACGTTTCCCAAAATGAACCGAGCGGCGGCTCGATCGGCGCGCCGGGGCCGCCGGCCGACGACCGCAGCAGCGCGGGAAAACTGTTCAGATCGTGGTATTGCTGACCATGCTCGGCGTAGAGCAGGCCGGGAACGGAGAAGATCCAGGGGTGCACGCGAATCAGCCGCCCCGCGGCGGTGTCGCCGGCGGCCCGGCCGATCAAGTCGCGCAACCGCGCCTGCACCGCCGGCCGCGTCAATTCGATGTCGTGGTTGCCGGCGACGAGGTCGATGGGGCAGCCGGCCGCCGCGAACGCGCCGAGCGCCGCGAACGCGACGCCGTGCCCGGCCGCAATCCGCTCGAGTTTGGCGAGCGCGGCGCGTTCCGAATTATCGGGCTGGTCCGCAACGTCGCCGGAAATCGCGTCGCCCACGCGCAGGAAGTCGAACAGATCGCCCAGGATGAGCAGCCGCCACGGCCGCCCGTCGGCGGCCGCCTGCTCTCGCATGGCGGCCAGGAAGCGGGCGAACGCCGCGTCGTGATCGAACGATTCGCGACGATCGACGAGACCCGTCCGCGGGTCGCGCCCGACCGTCATGTGGAAATCGCTGACGGCGATGATCGCCGCGACGTCGCCATCGGTCATAAAGCCGCCTCGATCACGCCGGGCCGCCGGCCAAAGCGGGCAGACATCCGGTGATTGTTCCGTTCGCTTCACAGGATACCGCGACCGCCCGGCTCCCGATCTCAAGTCCGCTCTCGTCTCTTCGGATTGCGGTCCCACCGCGAATTTGGCTCATTCATGGGATGAGCCGCGATGGTTCCTTTGCTACGCTGCTGGACGGAGCGCCGTCAATCAGCGAGCAATTGCACGGGTGTGACGATCATGGCGAAATGGACTGATTGGCCGGCGCGCGTCTGGGCGGTCGCGGTCATCTTGTTGATGACCGTCGTCGCGTTGTTCCCCGGCGCGGCAAGCGGCCAATCGCCGCACGGCATCGACACGGTCTTCCTGATCGTGATGGAGAATCACGACTGGTCGTCGATCAAGGGCAGCGATTCCGCGCCCTACCTCAACAGCCTCCTCAGCCGCCCCGATGTCGCCTACGCCAGCAACTACCACAACGTGCCGACCGTCACCTCGCTCCACCCGAGCGAAGGAAACTACCTCTGGCTCGAAGGCGGCACGAACGTCTACCCGGACCGCACTTTCACCGCCGACAGTTCGCCGAGCGCGAGCAACTCGACGAGTTCCCCGCAGCACCTCGTGACCCTGCTGCAGGCCCAGGGGATCGCCTGGACGTCGTACGAGGAAGACATTTCCGGCGACAACTGCCCGATCGGCAATTCGGGCAACTACACCCCGCGCCACAACGGCATCCTCTTCTTCCAGGATGTCGTCGGCAACCCGCCGAGCAGCCACAGCAGACTCTGCCAGCAGCATGTCCGGCCGTATGGCGAACTGGCCGACGATCTGACGGCCGACAAAGTCCATGGTTATGTCGTGCTGATTCCGAATCTCTGCCACGACATGCACAGCAATTCATGCGCGGGGTCGTCGAACGTCGTCAAGCAAGGCGACGACTGGCTCGCCGCCAACCTGCCGACGATCCTCGCGTCCAAGGTCTATCAGGGAGGGACGGCGCTGGTCGCCGTCACGTGGGATGAAGGGGGGCATGCCAACAACCCGATCGGGATGATCCTGCTCTCGCCCAGGACCAAAGGCAACGGCTACACCAACAGCACCGAATACAGCCACGCCTCGTGGGTGAAAACGGTCGAGCAAATCTTCGGCCTGTCGCCGCTGGTCGGCCATGCCGCCGATGCGAGCACGGCCGATCTCGGCGACTTCTTCACGACGGGTGGGCCGCCAGCCGCCGCCACGGCGTCGGACGCCCAGCCAATCGCTTCGACGCCAACCTGACGCGACGGCATGCGATCGAGCCGCATTCATCGACCGCGACGGCGAGCGCGCCGCCGCTCCGGCTCTGAGGCTTCATGGGGGCATCGACGCCGATCAGGGCGCCACGCATGAACATTGGGGGATCGGTTCGCAGCATCGGTCTGACGCTCCGCCATGAGGCGGTCTGGGCGCCGCGCCCGACATTCGGTCCGGGCGCGCTGGCGCTCGGCGCCGTGGCGCTGTGGATCGCGTCGCTGCGCGGCATTCAGATCGACCGGATCGACGACCTCGGGTTGATCTCGGCGTTGCCGCCGCTCTTCTTCGTTTCGCTCGTCGTGTTGACGATCGGCTTTTGCTGGACGCTTCGCCTGCGGCCGCTGCCCGTGGCGTTGCTGGCGTTCGAGATCGTCGTGCTCATCGTCATGTTGTATGGCGTGGCGTCGATCGTCGAAGGCATGCCGCGCTACCACTCGGTCTGGAAGCATTTCGGCGTCATCGACTACATCCAGCGCACCGGCCAGGTCAATCCCCGGATCGACGCCTATTTCAATTGGCCGGGATTTTTCATTCTCTTCGCGTTCGTCGCCGATGTCGCCGGGCTGCAAAACTGGCCGCAGTTCGCCAACTGGATTCCGGTCTTCCTGAATCTGATCTATCTCGGTCCGTTGCTGGTTCTGCTCCGGTCGGCGACCAAAGACAACCGGGTGATCTGGCTGGCGATCTGGTTGTTCTACCTGACCAACTGGATCCAGCAAGACTACTTTTCGCCACAGGGATTCAACTATTTCTTCTATCTCGTCATCATCGCCATCCTCCTCACCTGGTTCAAGATCGGTCCCGGCGAGCCGCATCCCATCTTGCGACGGCTTCGCGTGCTGGCCATCGTAGACCACGTGCCGCGCAAACTGCGCGGCTGGCTGACGCCGACCGATTCCGAACCGACCTCCCTTTCGCCATGGCGCCGCCGCGGCATGCTGGCGATCGTCATCGCGATTTACGTCGCGGTCGTCGCCAGCCACCAGTTGACGCCATTCGCCGTCCTCGGCAGCGTGACGCTGCTGGTCATGTTCAATCGCACGTCGGGGCGCGGCCTGCCGATCCTGATGGGCGTGCTCGCCGCGCTCTGGCTCAAATTCATGTCGGACGCCTATCTGGCCGGGCACGGCGAAGCGCTCATGTCGCAGGTCGGCAACGTCAACGAAGCGGTCGGCGCCAACGCCGGCAGCCGCTTCGCCGGCAGTCAGGGGCACATGATCGTCGTCTACACGCGCTCCCTGATGACGGTCGCGCTCTGGGGCCTGGCGTTCCTCGGCGGCATTCGCCGGATTCGCCGCGGCCACCGCGATCTCACCTTCGCGCTCCTGGCGGCCGCGCCCTTTCCGCTCCTGATCTTGCAGCCGTACGGCGGCGAGATGGCGTTGCGCGTCTATTTCTTCGCGTTGCCGTTCATGGCGTTTTTCGCCGCGGCGCTCTTCTACACCACCCCCGAGGTCGGCGCCTCGCGGCGGACGACCGCCGTCATCGGCGCCCTGAGCGCGGCGCTTTTGGCGGCCTTCTTCGTCACTCGCTATGGCAACGAAAAGATGGACTACGCGACGCCAGCCGAACTCGACGCCGCGAATTACATCTACCGGGTCGCGCCGCCCGGCTCCCTCTTCCTCGTCGGCACCGCCAACACCGCCTGGCGATACCGAGATTATGAAAAGTTCAACTACAAGTCATTGACGAACGAACTCGTCTGGCAAGATGGACCGATCGAAAACAACGTCGACGAGATCGCCCGTCTGATGGACAGCCATCGCTATCCCGCCACCTATCTGTTGATCACGGGGAGTCAAACCGCCAACGACAACCTGTTTTATCTTTTCCCCGTTCCGCTCGCCGACATCGAGCAGGCGATGATCGACTCCAACCAATTCATCGAGGTCTACGACAACGACAATGCGATCGTGTTCATGCTGAACAAATCGCCGCTCGGACCACGGCCATGAGGAGCCGGGCGTGGGCGTGGCCGCTGACGATTCTGGCGTCGGCCGCCGCGGTCGCCAGCGCGATGGCGTTCCTGGCGCCGGGCAATCCCGTCCGATTGATCGTCGGCTTCTGGTTTCTCCTCGTCTGCCCCGGCATGGCGGTCATTCGGCTGTTCGGCATCGAAGACCGCGTCACCGAATGGACGCTCGCCGCGGCGCTCAGTCTCGCGCTCGATACGATCGTCGCCGGGGCGATGCTCTATGCGGGCATGTGGTCGCCGCAGGCCACGCTGCTGACGCTGATCGGCGTCTGCGTGGTCGGGGCCTTCCTCCAGATCGCCGGCGCGTTCCGATCGGAGAGAACCGGTCGATCCGCCGGTACGGCCCCGACTGACGCGTCGCTGCCCGCCCCCCGCCGCTGGTCGCCGCGGCGACTCGGCGCACGGGCGGCACGGCAGGCATCCGCCGCTCAGATGGGCGCGTCCCTCGCGGACGACGGCGACCGCGCCGCGGACATGGCGATGCCGGCCACGGCCGCTGCAGCCGAAGGCGTACCTTCCGGCGTGCCGTTCGCCTGAACCGCCGCGGGGAGCGGGAGATCGAGCGAGCCGTCCTGGGCCTGCAGGCGCAATCCGCCCGCCGTCGCCGGCACGTCGAAGACCACCGCCGCCCGATAGGTCAGTCCTGGCTGAAACGCTTCCGGCCGGTCCAGGTCCGGCGCGTTCGCCGCATAGGTCACGGTCGCCCCTTGTTGCGGCGTGAAGAATCGGCCCGCTCCATCGCGCACGCGCAAGGTCCACCACGGAAAGCGCGTTACCGGGGTCAAACCGGAATTGACGACGTTCAGGCGCAGCACGAGATAGACGCCGCGCGCCTGCACCGGAGTCGGACTGGCCGGATCGGTCAGACTCGCCGTCCGCGTCGCCTTGGCGATCGTCACCTGCCACCCGGCGCCCAATGGCCCGGCGGGCGTGGCCGGCGCGGGCGTGGGCACCGCCGTGATCGCCGCGCCGACCTGCGTCTGCAAGACACTGACCTCTTGCTGGTAGGCTCCGATCGTCGCCCACTCGTCGCTGCTCAGCCCACGGCCGGCGTCCGCGCCGCAGCCGACGAGGATCGCGAGCACCGGAACGCCGAACCAGCCGAGCGCGAGTCGCCTCCCCATGCGCTGCCTCCGCAAGCCGTTCCCGACCGTACGACCGACGCCACTCCGGGCCGATTGCGCGAATCGTTCTCTACTATAGTTTAGCAGGCGTCAACCCATGTGCACGAGGGCGATGTCGGTTGAGAAAGCCGCGAAGAATTAGTTCATTTCAGGGATGACGCCTAACTTTTGATCGTCGATGATGATATGCTGGGGAACCGGGCCGTTCGCCAGAACCCCCGGTCGCGACCCGGCGCTCGCGCCGTCGATCCGGCTACGGCGCAGGCGATGCGGCTGCGGAGGCCACTGGCGACGGCGCTCCCCCATTCGCCGACGATGGAATGGGGAGATCGAGCGAGCCGTCCTGGGCTTGCAGGCGCAACCCGCCCGCCGTCGCCGGCACATCGAAGACCACCGCCGCGCGATAACGCAATCCGGGCTGATAGGACTCGGGCCGGTCCAGGTCCGGCGCGGTCGCCGCATAGGCTGCGGTTGCCTCTTGTTGCGGCGTGAAGAACCGGCCCGCGCCGTCGCGCACGCGCAAGGTCCACCACGGAAAGCGCGTCACCGGCGACAGGCCGGCGTTGACGACGTCGAGCCGCAGCATAAGGTACACCCCCCGCGCTTGCAGCGGCGTCGGGCTGGCCGGATCGGCCACGCTCGCCGTCCGCCGCGCGTCCGCGATCGTCACTTGCCACCCCGTGCCCAGCGGCGCCACCGGCGTGGCCTGCGGCACGGCCGTCAGCAGCACGCTGGTTTGCGTTTGCAGTTGGGTGACCTGATCCTGATAGGCGCCGACGGTCGCCCAGTCTTTGGCGGTCATGCCGCCGGTTCCCCCCGGCCCGCAGCCGACGAGAATCGCGAGCGCCGGAACGCCGAACCAGCCAAGCGCGAGCCGTCTCCCCATGCGCTGCCTCCGCAAGCCGGACCGTGGGCGTCGCCCGGCGAATGTCTGCGACACGACAATGATCGCGCAACCGGGCGTCCGAGTCGATGCCGCCAGTGTCGGTAAAGGTTGGCTCATTTAGGGGATGCCCGTTCGTTCACCGCACGCTACCCTGATGACCGTGGCGATTGCGCCAATCCGGGCCGGAGTCGGTCCGAATGCCGTTGTACGCTGGGCCGCGAGGGACGCCATGGATAGTCCCGATCCGAAACCGTCGATCGATTCGTCCGGCGGCTGGTCCCGTCGCGCCGCCTTGCGGACCTACGTTCCGCCGGCGCTGGCCGTCCTCGTCGCGGCCTCGGGGCAGAACTTTTCCGAGACCGGCGTGAACCGCGTGCAGCGGCAAACCCAGGGCGCCAACCGGCAAGGCGGCAACGACTCCGGCGGCGCCGCAACCGCACTTCGGGACCAGAATGTCCAGGCCCGGCAGGGCGGCGGCGCTGGCGGCAACGGTCCGGGCGCGAATGGCGCGGGCGGCAATCAACCGGCCGCGATCCGCAGCCAGCCGGTCCAGGCGCGCCAGGATGGCGGCAATGGCGGCGGCAACGGCAACGGCGGCAACAACAACAACAACAATAACCAGCGCCCCGCCAGCCAGCCGCGCGACAACGGCGCCAACCGCCAGGGCGGGGGCGGGGGCGGCAACGGCCCCGGCGGCGCCAGGAAAAACCGCAACAACTGACCTCACTCGGCGCCAATCGGCGCGGAGAGAGCGGTCCGGAGTCGGGATTCCGTGCGAACCCGGCGGCGGATGTGTGGGATGGAGGCATCTGGTCGCCGGAAGGAGAGGAGGCGACAGCCGAGGAGCAGTCGGCACGTACATGCCTCTGGCAGGGGCACGCCGAAAGCCCTTGCATTCGAGTCCAATTGCGAGGGAGGGATACATGTCCGATCACGACGGCACGAATCTGTTCGATTTTGCGGGGCAACTCTCCCGACGGCAGGCGATCCGGGCCTATGCGCCGCCCGCGCTCGCCTCGATCGGCGTCCTCTCGATCGCCGGCTTCTCGGCTGGATCAGGCAACTTCAAGCATGTGAACGCCGGACGGGGCAATGGCTCGGAGGGCGAACCAGACCGGGACCCGGGCAATTCAGGCCTCCACAACAAAGCAAACGACGGCGGCGACAGCCCCGGCCGCGGGCCAAGCATCCCGCGGGGACCCGGCAAACACTAGGCTGGGGTGAGCAACCCGGTGAAGACGCCAACGCTTTACCGCATTTTCAACCTCTGCGTCGCTTCCGACCTCGCGCTGCCCCTCCCGGTCATCGAGGGGGAACCTGTCGTCGAGATTGTCGAGGGAGCGGTCACGCCGCGCGGCGCTGCCCTTTGGCGGGCAGAGCCGCCCTTTGCGTTCGCCTGCTTCCGCGATGACGACGCGATCGTCCTCGATTGGCCGGAAGCGCGATTTCGCGTGGCCGCGACGCGCGTCGTCGTCGATGCGAGCGATCGGATCGTCGCGGCCGGGATGCTGGTTCCCGCGGTCTGGTCGGTCGTCATGGCGGCGCGGGGCGTCGAATCGCTCCATGGTTGCGCGGTCGCGCGCGCCGGACGCGCCGTCGCCGTGCTCGGCGCCTCGGGCGCCGGCAAGAGCAGCGCCGGACTGGCGATGCTCGATCGCGATTGGCATGTCGTGACCGACGACCTGCTCGTGCTTGACGACGCGGGCCGCGCCGTTCCCGGTCCGCCCTTTCTCCGGCTCTGTACGAACGGCGAACATGGCCGGGCCGGCGAACCGGATGCCGGCGGCAAGTTGCGCGTGGCGACGCCCGGCGTTCCCGCTCCCGTCCCGCTGACGGGGATGGTCATCCTCCACGACGACTACACGGAGTGCGTCCGGCTGCGCGGCAGCGCCGCCGTCGCCGCGCTGCTCGACCAGGTCTACGCGCCGATGGTGACCCACGCCGATCAGTCGCGGCGCCGGTTCGAGTTGGCGGTCGATCTCGCCGCCCGGACCGCCGTGTTCGGCGCGCCACCCAGATCGCTCACGCCGGAAACGATCGAACGCATCGCCCAGGAGAACGCCGCATGACGTATCAGGCGCCGACCCATATCCACTCGCGCGCGGTCCACGACGAACTCGTGCTCCTCGACGCGCGCCAGGACGCCTATTTCGGACTGAACCCGACCGGCGCGGTCGCCTGGTCGGCGCTCACGGCCGGGCGCTCGCCAGAAGCGGCGGCGGCCGAAATCAGCGCCCAATTCGATGTCGCGCCGGAGGTGGCGCGGATCGACGTGGCCGCGCTGGTCGATCAACTCGTGGCCCGTGGCCTGCTGGAGCCGGCCGGGGCATGAGCGTCTGGGTCGGCGTCGATCTCCTGCTTGACCGCATCGACGATCCGGCGGTGCTCTGCGCCCATGGGCTGCAAGCGCTGGCGGCGCGGCGCTGGCGAACGATCGGTCGCCCGGTTCCACCGCTGCTTCTGACCGAAGAGCGCGCGGCCGCCATCGCCGCCCTCGCGACGCCGGTCCAACTCGAGCGGCTCCGCGCCACGCTCGACGGCCCGATCATCCTGCTCAAGGGCGCCGAAGTCGCCGCGCGCTACCCGGACCCGGCGCTTCGGCCATCGAGCGACATCGACGTCTTTGTCGCCGACGCGCATCGGGCCGAACAGGCGCTGCGCGCGGCCGGCTGGGAACCGGCGGAAGGCGAGCGGACCGCCGGGCGGCATCAGCACCAGGCGCCGTTGCGCTGGCCGACCTCGCCGTTGCCGGTCGAGTTGCACCATGCGCTCCCCGGCCCCAGTTGGCTCCAAGCTCCGGAATTCGGCCGCCTCGCCGACATCGCGCGGCCGGCCGCGGTCGGCGTCGACGGCATCCTGGCGCTGCCGCCCGCTCATCATGCCCTGGTCCTGGCGGCGCACGCCTGGCGGCATTACGGGCCCTGGCCGCGCTTCCGCGACATGATCGATATCGGGCTGCTGGTCGATGAAGCCGACCCCGCGGAAATCGCGGCGTTGGCGCGGGCATGGGGACTCGACCGCGTCTGGACGACGACTCGCCGCCTCGTCATGGCGCTGAGCGCGGGAACGACGCCGCCGAGTCCTGTTCCCGGTCGCCGCGCGCCGCTCGGCATGGCGCTGCGCGAGCGGACCGTCGCCGACGCGCATCTGCGGCGCTGGCTGGGAACCCTCTGGGCGCCGACGCCGGCGGCGATTCCCGGCGCCATCGCGACGACCATCGGGCAAGACCTCCGGCCCTGGCCGGGCGAATCATGGTCGGCCAAACTCGGCCGCTTGACCCGCGCCGGGCGTCACGCATTGCTGCCCGTCTCCGTCCACCGGCAGCGGCGCTGAGGTCCCTCGGCGCCGCTGCCCTGGCCCGGTCCAATCGACGCCAGCCGGCCCTCATTCGCCGTGGTCGTCATCGCTCGCCGCGTCCTGCTCGTACGGTGGGAAGCGGTGGCCGGCGTTGCGATCGAGCAACCCGCCGTAGCCGATGTCCGCCAGATCGTCCGGCGTCACCCGCTCGCCGGCCATGATCCAGGGCAAGACCAGATCGCCGACCGTCGCTTTCGAATACATCGAGCAGGACGCCAGGTTGAAAATCGGCAGTTCGTCCCGGTAGGCGAGCCAGAACATGCTGCCGGGGTGGGCCGGCGCGCCGGCGCGGACCATCCGCGCGCCGACCCGGTCGAGCGCGAGCAATGTGGGATCGATCGGATCGATCGTGTTGCCGCCCGCCGCCAGGAGCAAATCGGCTTCGGCGTCGACGGCCCGTTCGATCGCCGCCGCGACGGCGGCCGCCTCGGCCGGCAATTGCGCGAAGCCGAGGATCGTGCCGCCATACCAGCCGATCTTGCGCTGGACGGTCGTTTCGAACCGGTCCCGCTGGCGTCCTTCCAGCGGCTCGGTCGTCACGACCTGCACCCGCAGTGGCCGGAAGGGAAGCAACCGGACCGCCGAACCGTCGGCCAGCAGACGCTCCGCGTCCGCGATCGTCGTCTCCGGGATCGCGACCGGGGTGATCTTGGTTCCGGTGACGACCCGCCCCGGCAACACCGGCGTCCGATCGTCGAGGGTGAAGACGGCGACGCCCGGCAGCCGGTTGACGTCGAGCAGCCGTTGCCGGTCGACCCGGAGCAATCCTTTCGCCGTCGCGACGAGGTTGTATCGGCTCTGCACGGGGCCGCGAATTTCGAGTTGCGGACTCGTCGCGGCGACCGCGCGGGCGAGTCGGCCGCCGGCTTCGTCTTCATGCAAATCGCCGGGCGAAAGCCGCACCGCGTGAAACGGCCGCTCCAGCGATTCGAGCGCCGGCCGATCGTCCGCCGTCAGCCGCTGTCCCTTGCTGAAACGTTTCCGGCCGCCGCCGCGGACCTCTTCGGCGACCACGGCGCCGATCCATGTCGCTTCGTCCAACGCGGTCGGGTCGATGACGATCGCTTCCATTGCTGCATGCCTTCAGGTCGCCGCCGTCATTCGAGCCGGCGGCGAATTTCGCCCGCGAGCGCTTCGCCGAGTTTGCGATGCTGGTCGGCGTCGAAATGGATGCCGTCCACGTCGCTCGAGACGATGACCGAGCCGGCGTCGAAAAACGGAACGCCTTCCAGGTCCGCCATGACGCGATAGTAATGCGAAAACTGACGCGACTTTTCGGCGGAGCCGGCGAACATCAGGTCGAAATCGGTCAACCGGGCGACCGGAGGCGGGGCGATCAGCACGACGATCGCCGTCTCGCCTGCCGCGTTCCGCGCGTAGCGGGTCGCTTCGAGGGCGAGCTCGGCCGCGCTCTGGGCGATGTCGGACGGCGACAGATCGAACCGTTGCTTCAGATCGTTCGTGCCGAGCATGATCGTCATCAGATCGATCGGATTATGCGATTCGATGCATGGCCGCAGGTAGGCCAGGCCGTTGCGCCCGAGTTCGATCGGATCGTCCCAGCGCGTCGTCCGCCCGTTCAAGCCTTCTTCGATGACCCGATAGCCGTCGCCGAGCCGGTTCGCCAGAATCCCGGTCCAGCGCGCGTCCGGCGCGTAGCGGCGCCGCGTCGCTGGCGCGTAGCCCCAGGTGTTCGAATCGCCATAGCAGAGAATCGTCTTCACACGCATCTCCCCCAAACAGGCGCCAACCTCGACCGGCATGATACGGCGCCCCCGCCGATCGTTCTCACCGTCGGCGGCCGGCGGGTGCGCCATTATTTTCCGTAGGAGGGGTGGTCGAGGCAGGGCATGCCGTGCCCGATCGGCTGCAAGGCCGAGAGATCGGTCTGCGGTTGACCCGATTGTGGCCCTTTCGGGCCACAGGGCACGGCATGCCGTGCCCCTACCGGCGTGGACGCCGCACAACGTTGACGCGCGCCCGCAGCCGGCCGAACCTGTTACCGTTGCCGGCCGGCAATGTCGCCGTCGTCCCGCCGCGCCGTTTGCGGCGCCAATTTCCAGAACCCGCTTCCGGCCGCGTCCATGGCGTGATGCCGCCGGAGCGCGCCATGAGCCATGCGCATGACCGCACCGATCGTCGAGGCGCCGCCAGCGTCTCGTGCCCAACCCGAACAGGCGGCCGAAACGCCAGGACACGGGGCGTCCCGTTGGCAGCGGTCGGGGCTTGCCGCGTCGCTGCTTCTGTCGGCGGGCCTGCAACTGATCCGGCTCGATCGGCAAGGCGTCGGCAATCCGTACTATGCCGCGGCCGTCCGCAGCATGCTGGAGAATTTCCACGCTTTTTTCTTCGCGTCGTTCGACGCCGCCGGCTGGGTCTCGGTCGACAAGCCGCCGCTCGGGCTCTGGGCGCAGGCGCTCGGCGCGCGGCTGCTCGGCTTCGGACCGTGGGGGCTGCTCCTGCCGCAGGCGCTGGCGACCATCGTCAGCGTCGCCCTCGTCGCCCTGCTCGTGCGCCACGCGTTCGGGCCGGCGACCGGCCTGCTGGCGGCGTTCGCGCTGGCGCTGACGCCGGTCGCCGTCGCCGTCGGCCGGACGAACGAAGTCGACGCCATGTTGACGTTGTTCGTCCTGCTCGGCGCCTGGGCGCTGCTCTACGGCATCGACCGCGGGCAGGGTCGTTGGGTATTGCTGGCCGCGGAGTGCCTTGGGCTTGCGTTCAATGTGAAGATGCTCGAAGCCTATCTGGTCGTCCCGGCCTTCGCCCTCGCCTGGCTCTGCTGCGCCCGCGCCTCGTGGCGTGGCCGTCTCGTCCATCTGGCGGGCGCGGCCGTGGTGTTGTTCGTCGTTTCGTTCGCCTGGGCCGCCGGCGGCGAATTGACGCCGCCCGACCGCCGTCCCTATGTCGGCTCGTCCAGCCACAATTCCGTGTTCGAATTGATCGTCGGCTACAACGGGCTCGATCGCCTCTTGCCGCCCGGCTGGACCCTCGGCGGACTGCTGCCGCATGCGGCGGGCGCGGACCGGCCGAATCCCGCGCTGGCGCTCGCGGCGTTCGGCGCGATCGAAACGGGCGCGCGCGGGCCGCAACGCCTGTTCAACCCCCTCCTCGGCGGGCAGACGTCGTGGCTGCTGCCGCTGGCGCTGCTCGGCTTGGCGCTCGCGGCGGCGGACCTCCGGAAAATGTCGGACACGATCCGGCGTCGCCGGCAGGCTGCGGCGCTCTGCCTCTGGGGTGGCTGGCTGGCGACCGGCTTCGCCTTTTTCAGCGTCGCCAGCGAGTTCCACCGCTACTATCTGGTCGTCCTCGCGCCGCCGATCGCGGCGCTGTCCGGGATCGGCCTGGCGCTCCTCTGGCAGGACTATCGGCGCCCCGGCTGGCGCGGCTGGCTCTTGCCGGGCGCGATCGTCGTCACCGCCGCGCTCGCCGTCTGGCTGCTGCTGCCGTTCCCGAATTTTCTCCGATGGCTCGGGCCGGCGATCGGCCTGCTCGCGCTGGTCGGCGCGGGATCGCTCGCCATCGACCGGGCGCGCCGCCGAGATGCGAACGGCCGGTTCGGAGCGGCATGGCTGCTCGGCGCCGCAACCACCGTGTCGCTCGCCGCCATCCTGCTCGGCCCCGCCGTCTGGTCGGCGCACGCGCTCGTGCAGCCGGTCAACAACATCCTGCCTGCGGCTGGGCCGGACTTCGGCATCCTGCCGCCGGGCCGGCGACCGCCCGGCGCGCCGTCCGGACCACCGCCGGGGAGCGCCATGGACGGCTTCGGCCAGCCCGGAAGCATGGACCGGGCCGATCCGGCGCTGCTGGCGTTTCTCGCCGCCCATCGCGGGAGCGAGCGATTTCCCCTCGCGACGGCAAACGCCCTCACCGCCGCGCCGGTCATCATCGCCACCGGCTGGCCGGTCGCGGCGCTGGGCGGCTTCATCGGCCAGGACCCGATCGTCAGCAACGACCGCCTGGCCGAACTGGTCCGCGACGGGCAGATGCGCTATTTCCTGATGCCGGACGTCGCCCAACTCGAAGACCTCGCCCGCCGGCTGAACGGCGAAGCAAGCGGCGCGGGCCGCGAAGGGCTCGGCTCGTTTCTCACCTTTCTGATCAGCGACAACGCGCGCTGGGTGGCCGCCCATTGCGCGCCCGTGCCGCCGGCCGAATGGCGCTCGCCGGAGCAAACCGGCAATCCGCTCGCGGCGCTGTCGGTGCTGTACGACTGTGGATCGGCGAATATTTCGAACGATGCGGTCGCCTCGCGCGGGGCTAAAGACCCCGCGCTGAGCCGATAACCCGGCTAAAGCCGGCTATTATTTTCTCGTAGTGTTGAGAGTTTCGATAAAATGACGCCGTGAAATGATTGGGCTTGTTCGCCAAATCATCGACAAAAACATCGAGTCGGCTTTAGCCGGGTTATTGGTGTTAGCGCGGGGTCTTTAGCCCCGCGCGCCGCAACCGCGCTGGCTCATTTTTCTCGCCACCTTCCAGCGCGAACGGCCGACGCATCGAGCGCCGGCCGTTGCTCTGTTCGACGTTCGAAGTCGCGAAAAACGTTACGCCGTTTCGGCGTACGGGATTTCCTGCTCGTTGACGCTGACCAGCAACGGCCGCGTCCGGTTGTTGATGACGTTGGCGTCGACGACGCACTTGCGGACGTTTTCGAGCGACGGAATCTCGTACATCACGTCGAGCAGCACTTCTTCGATCGTCGTCCGCAGGCCGCGGGCGCCGGTCTTCCGCGCTTCCGCTTGCTGGGCGGCCGCTTCGAGCGCGTCGTCGGTGAAGACGAGATCGACGTTGTCGAGCTGGAAAAACTTCTGGTACTGCTTGACGACCGCGTTTTTCGGCTCCGTCAGGATTCGCATCAATTCCGGACGCGTCAGTTGATCGAGCGCGACGGAAACGGGCAGCCGGCCGATGAATTCCGGGATCAGCCCATATTTCAGCAAATCGTCGTGGTTGACGTGCTGGAGTGGATTCGGCTCTTTCTCCTGGTCGCCCGCCCCCATGCCAAAGCCGATCGGGGCTTGCTTGCCGATCCGCTTGGCGACGATCTCTTCCAGCCCTTCGAACGCCCCGCCGCAGATGAAGAGGATGTTGCGGGTGTCGATCTGGATATATTCCTGATGGGGGTGCTTGCGCCCGCTCTGCGGCGGCACGTTGGCGACCGTGCCTTCGATGATCTTCAGCAGCGCCTGCTGGACGCCTTCGCCCGAAACGTCGCGGGTGATGCTCGGGTTGTCCGCCTTGCGGGCGATCTTGTCGATCTCGTCGATGTAGATGATCCCGGTCTGGGCGCGGGCGACGTCGCCGGCCGCCTGGATCAGGCGCAAGAGGATGTTTTCGACGTCTTCCCCAACGTAGCCCGCTTCCGTCAGCGCCGTCGCGTCGGCGATGGAAAAAGGCACGTCGAGCAATTTGGCCAGCGTTTGCGCCAGCAGCGTCTTGCCGCAGCCAGTCGGCCCGACGAGGAGGATGTTGCTCTTTTGCAGTTCGACGTCATCGGCGTTTTCCAAGCCGGCGTTGATCCGCTTGTAATGGTTGTAGACGGCGACGGAGAGGATCTTCTTGGCCCGGTCCTGGCCGATGACGTACTGGTTGAGTTGATCGTAGAGCATGCGAGGGGTCGGAATCTTGTTGAAACTCGGCTCGGCGCGAGGGGCGGGCGGGTCTTCTTCCTCGATGATTTCCCGGCACAACTGGACGCATTCGTCGCAGATGTAGACCTGGTTCGGGCCGGCGATCAACCGCCGCACCTCTTCCTGCCCCTTGTTGCAAAACGAGCATCGGTAATGCACCCGCCCACCTCGCGTCGTGTTCATAGCGCCGCTCTCACCCATGGTCGAAGGCTTGTCGCAAATCGCGAGTTCGGCGTGCCTCGTGTCGCTCCGGCGGGCTTACAGCCCACCGTGGCCGTTTTCCTTGCCGTTGTGTCCCGCCGGCACGTGCAACGGCTCCAGCACCTCGTCGATGATGCCGTATTCTTTCGCTTCTTGCGCGGTCATGTAGTAGTCGCGCTCG
>JAICJJ010000590.1 GCA_025928535.1 Thermomicrobiales bacterium | reverse complement strand
TCGAGCCGGACACGCTCTATGCCGACATCGTCGCCGCCTGGCAGCACATTCTCTCGACCGACACGGCCGGCCATTATCTCGACTGGGCCAGCCCGACCTTCTACGACACGATCGTCGCGTCGTTGACCGATCTGATGGGGCTGAACATCACGCCCGAGGATTTCGTTCAGCAATTGCAGGACGATTACGGCGCGTTCATCGCGGGGCAAGCCTCCTGACGCGCGTCGAGCCACGGCGCGGCGGCAGCCGTCGCGCCGTGGCGTGACCGAGCCACGCAAGCGAGGATGGGATGGCGACGCCCGCGGCGACACGGCGGATCGAGCGGCGGCGGCCCGGCGAACGGGCGCGCACCGCCTATCTCTACCTGGCCCCGGCGTTTCTCATCTACGCGGTGTTCGTGCTGTTGCCGGTCGTCCAGACGGTGCGCTACAGCTTTTACAATTGGGACGGCTTCAGCGCGCCGACCTGGACCGGCGTCGACAACTACGTCGCGTTGCTCGACGACAAGCTGTTTCGGATGGCGATCGGCCACAACCTGACGCTGATCGTCTTTTTCACGATCTTTCCGATCGCCATCGCCCTCGTCTTGACCTCGCTCCTGACCCGCCGCGACGTCAAAGGGATGAACCTGTTCCGGGCGGGGTTGTTCGTGCCGCAGGTGATGTCGATGGTCGTCGTCGGCGTCGTCTGGCGGTGGATCTACAATCCGACGACCGGCCCGCTCAACCAGATCTTGCGCGGGGTCGGTCTCGACGGGCTGGCCGGGCCGTGGCTCGGCGATCCGGCGACGGCGCTGCCGGCGGTCGGCGCGGTCGGGACGTGGGTCAGCTTCGGCTTCGCGCTCGTCCTCTTCATCGCCGGCGTGCAGCGGATCGACGAAGACCTCTACGACGCGGCCAAACTCGACGGCGCGAACGGCGTCCAGCAATTTTTCGCGATCACGCTGCCGGCGCTCCGCAGCGAGGTGACGGTGGTGCTGGTGACGTTGCTGATCACGGCGCTGCGGACCTTCGACCTGATCTTCGTCACCACTCGCGGCGGGCCGGCGAATCGGACCCAGGTCGTCGCTCTCTTGCTCTACAAGAACGCGTTCACGATCAACCGCGCCGGCTACGCGGCGGCGATCGCGGTCGTCCTGACGGTGGTCATCCTCGTCGTTTCGTACGCGGTGATCACGCTCCGGATGCGCAGCGCGGAGGCTTGAGATGGCGACGGCGACCGATCGGATTGGCCAGAAGGCGAGGGCGGCGAGCGGCGTGAGTTCGGTCGGGGCGCGCCGGCTGGCGGCGCGCTGGCTCGGCAACGGCGTCGTCTACGCGATTCTGATCGTCGCCCTGCTGATCGCGGTCGGGCCGTTCATCGCCATCGCCTTGGCTGGATTCAAGACGGGCTCCGAACTGGCGAGCAATCCCTTCGGCTTGCCGGCTCATTGGACGGTCGACAATTTCACCTCAGCCTGGACGCAAGCGCGCTTTTCGCAATATTTCCGCAGCAGCATCGTCGTCGCGGCGCCGGTCGTTTTCGGCTCGACCGCGTTGTCGGTGTTGAGCGGGTACGCGTTCGGCCGGATGCATTTTCCGGGCAACCGGCCGCTCTTTTTCACGATGCTGCTCGGCATTATGATACCGGGGGAAGCGGTGATCATCCCCCTCTACCACAACCTGCGGCACATGCATTTGCTCGACACCTATTGGGCGATTATCTTGCCGCAGATCGCGTTCAGCGTTTCCTTCGGCACGTTTTGGATGCGCGGCTTTTTCAGCCAGACGCCGCAAGATCTGGTCGATGCGGCGACGGTGGATGGCGCCAATTCATGGCAAACGCTTTGGGATGTTCTGCTGCCGCTGGCGCGGCCGGCGATCTTGTCGATGGCGGTGCTGTTTTTCGTCTGGAGCTGGAACGACTTCTTGTTGCCGTTGGTCGTCGTCTCGCGGGAAGATTTGCGCACGCTGCCGCTCGGCCTCGCCTTTTTCCAG
>JAICJJ010000633.1 GCA_025928535.1 Thermomicrobiales bacterium | reverse complement strand
CGCTACCTGATCGTGCCCGCCCTCGGCTCGTCTCGCGTCTACATCATCGACACGCAGCCCGATCCGATGCGGCCACGGATCGTGAAAACGATCGAACCGGACGAAATCGCCGACAAGGCCGGCTACGCCAACGGGCACACCGTCCACTGCGGTCCGGACGGCATCTACGTCAGCGCCCTCGGCGCCCCGGACGGCGGCGGGCCGGGCGGCGTCTTCATCCTCGACCACGATTCGTTCGACGTCCTCGGCCGCTGGGAAATCGACCGCGGCGACCAGTATCTCCACTACGACTTCTGGTGGCATCTCGGCTACGACACGATGGTCACCAGCGAATGGGGCACGCCGAACATGGTCGGAACCGGGGTGCAGCCGGACCTGCTGCTCGCCGGCCAGTACGGCCACCGCCTCCATTTCTGGGATCTGCGCGACCGCCGGCATGCGCAAACCCTCGACCTCGGGCAGGAACACCAGATCGCGCTCGAACTGCGGCCGGCGCACGATCCGACCAAGCCGTATGGCTTCGTCAACACCGTCGTCAGCCTCGACGATCTCTCCGCCAACATCTTCCTCTGGCGCCGGAAAGACGGCGCGAATGGGGCGACGGATGCTTGGGAAACAGTCAAGGTCATCACGATCCCGGCCGAGCCGGCCGCCGAAGACGACCTGCCCCCGGCGCTCAAGCCGTTCAAGGCCGTGCCGCCGCTGGTCACCGACATCGAACTGAGCGTCGACGACCGTTTTCTCTACGTTTCCTGCTGGGGGACGGGCGAATTGAAGCAATATGACGTGACCGACCCGCTCCATCCGAAAGAGATCGGCTCGGTCCGCATCGGCGGCATCGTCGGCCGGGCCGGTCACCCCGGCGCCGCCGGGCCGCTCAACGGCGGGCCGCAGATGGTCGAGGTCAGCCGCGACGGCCGGCGCGTCTACGTCACCAACTCGCTCTACATGTCCTGGGACGCGCAATTCTATCCCGACGGCATCCAGGGCTGGATGGTCAAACTCGATGCCGACGACGCCGGCATGCGCTTCGATCCCGAATTCTTCCTCGACTTCGGCGACCAGCGGCCGCATCAGGTCCGGCTGCAAGGCGGCGACGCTTCGACCGATTCCTACTGTTTCCCGTAGGACTGGACGATCCGATCCCGGCCTCGGGCGGGCGACCGCTTGGTCGCCCGCCTCCAGGGCCGGCGTCGATCCGCAAAAAGGAGCACCTTCATGGTGGGTATGAACTCTGCCTGGCCCTGGATTTCACTGGCGCTGCTCGGCGGTTTCCACGGGTTGAATCCGGCGATGGGTTGGCTGTTCGCCGTCGCCCGCGGGCTGCAAGAACGCCGCTTGCGCGGCGTGCTCGCCGCGCTGGGGCCGATCGCCGCCGGGCACGCCCTCGCCATCGGCCTGGCCGCGGTCGCGGTCGGCATCCTCGGGCTCGTCGTGCCGCAATCCCTGCTGTTGGCGATGAGCGGAGCGACGCTCCTCGGCTTCGCCTGCTGGATCGTGATCCGGCGTTTTCGCCACCCGCGTTGGGTCGGCATGCGGGTCGGACCGCGTCAACTCGTCTTCTGGTCGTTTCTCATGGCCTCGGCGCACGGCGCGGGGCTGATGCTGATCCCGGTGCT
>JAICJJ010000563.1 GCA_025928535.1 Thermomicrobiales bacterium | reverse complement strand
TGCTCGAAACCTACCGGACCGCGCCAGCGCGTCTGGCCGTCGTGATCGACGGCTTGCGGCCGGAGGAAATCGACGGCCGGCCGACTCCGGACGACTGGACCGTCCGCGAGATCGTCCATCACCTCGCCGACGCCGAGATCATCTCCGCCGCCCGCCTCCGCGCGATCGCGCACGAAGACAACCCGTCGCTCATCGCGTTCGACGAAGCGGGATACGCTCGTCGCTTCGACTACGGCGACCGCCCGCTCGCCGGCGCGTTGGCCTTGCTGACGGCGGCGCGGCAATCGAACGTCGAAATCATGGAGCGGTTGGCGGCCGACGAGTGGGATCGCGCCGGCAATCACCCCGAATACGGCCGCTACACCATTTCCCGATTGCTCGAAATGCACGCGCCGCACGCGCCCGCGCACATCGCCCAAATCGAAGCCAATCGGGACGCCCTGCGCGCCGCCTCAGCCTGACGCCGGCACGGCGCGCGGCCGGAGCGGACCGGGCAGGAAGAGCGCCGTCAGCACACAGAGCAGCGTCATTCCCCAGAGGATGCCGCCGAGGACGTCCGAGGGCCAGTGGGCGCCGAGCCGGATGCGGCTCCAGCCGATGCCGAGCGCGATGACGACCGCCGCGATCCGCAGCAGGCGGCAAGCGAGCCGGTTCGGCACGACCGCCGGCAGCACGATCCAGATCGCGCCATAGAGCAGCGTCGCGCCGAAGGCATGTCCGCTCGGAAACCCGTTGCCGTTCGCGACCTCCAGGACCTGGACGAGCGGCGCGGTCGGGCGCGGGCTGGCGACGATCAACTTGGTTCCGATGTTGATGGTTCCGGAGAGGGCGGCGACGGCGACGAACACGGCGTCGCGCCGCGTGCCGAAGTACGCCACGAGGAGCGTCACAACGATGGCGAACGGCGTTTCCCCCGGCCAGGCGCGGCCGAGCGTCGAAAGCGCCCGAGCCAGCGGGTCGAGCCAGAACCACGTCGGCGCCTGAATAGCGCGGGCGATGGCGACATCGCCCGGCAACACCCCTGGCCCCCACGCCGCGATGCTCAACGGAATCGCCAGCAACGCGAACAGCAACGCCAGCAGGAGCCACCGCCGGCGCAACGCCGCCGCTTCGATTTCGCGGGTCACGAGGCGTCGTCGGTCGGTCGGCCGTCGAAGCGGCCGCTCGGGTCGTAGACGCGAAAGGCCGGAATCGAGACCGTTTCCCGCTCCGGCCAGCGGAGCGCCGTCAGGCTGCCGCCGAAAACGCAGCCGGTGTCGATGTTGACCGTATTGCCGATCCACTCCGGCCGCCGAACCGGCGTGTGGCCGTAGACGACGAACGCCTCCCCGCGGTACGTCTCGGCCCAGCGAATCCGCACCGGATATCCCGCCTCGTCCCGTTCGCCGGTGGCCACGCCGAACAGCGCCAGGTCGCGCGCCCGGCGGTCGTCGCGCCCCTGCGCCGCGAGGGGCAAGCCGGCGTGGGCGCAGATCAGCCGACCCCTATCCAGCACCAGATAGGGCGGCAGTCCCTGCAGAAACGCGAGCGTCCGGTCGCAAAACGCGGGCGGCTCGGCTTCGAGTTGGTCGATCGACGTCCGCAGCCCGTGCGCGATGTGCACCGGCCGGCCGAGGAGCCAGCGGCGCAACTTGTCGTCATGGTTGCCCGGCGCGCAGAGCCCCGTGCCGTCCCGCAACACCCCCATCGCCAGCCGCAACGTCGGCACGACCAATGGCCCGCGATCGACCAGGTCGCCGAGGAGAACGAGCATGCGCCCCTCTGGCGGCGCGACCCGAATCGCCGGCTCGCCGTCGGCTTCCCGTTCCTCGCTCACCCGATAGCCGAGATCGCCGAGGAGCGCGCGCAATTCGTCGTAGCAACCGTGGATGTCGCCGATGATGTCGAACGGTCCGTGGAATCGGCGGAAATCGACCGCCGGCGCGATCGTCGGGTTCGCTTCGGTCCCGGCCAGCCGCTCGCTCATGCCGGCAGGGTACTACGGAGGGCAGGTCAGGTGGCGCCCGCCGCCGGTACGGGATCGTTGAGCTTGTAGCCTGAGGTCACCAGATCGATCAGGTCCGCGACCGTGGTGTCGGCTGTGCGTGTATCGAAGACGATCTTGCCGCCGCTGAGGAAATTGATGCGATCGCACACCTCGAACACCTGGGCATAATTGTGGGCGATCAGGATGATCGAGATATCGCCGCGCTTCTTCAATTCCAGCACCAGGTTCAGCACCAGGCGGCTTTCGCGCACGCCGAGCGCGGCGAGCGGCTCGTCCATGATCAG
>JAICJJ010000212.1 GCA_025928535.1 Thermomicrobiales bacterium | reverse complement strand
TCGCCCCGTACGGCCCGGGACCGTCGCCGTTTTCGACGATGTTCGAAACGAAGCGGTCGGGCAAATCTTCGATCGTCGGCACGTGGTAATCGTAGAGCGTCGCGTTTTGCAACGTGCCGGTCTCGTCGAACAGCATCTCTTCGAAGAGGGCGTTGCCGAGTCCCTGCAACGAACCGCCCATCTCCTGCGCTTCGACCATGCGCGGATTGAGCGCCCGGCCGACATCGGCGACGCTGACCACCTTGCGGACGTCGATCTTCCCCGTCTCCGGATCGACCGCGACTTCGGCTCCGCCGATGCAGACTTCCCAGAAGACGGGGCCTTCGGCGTAGGAGCCGCTCCCCTTTTCCGGCCGCACCTCGCCCCGGCCGATCAACTCGCCGCCGACCATGCCGAAATGGGCCTTGATCAACTCCGGATAGGTCCATCGCTCGCCTTCGTGCCAGACCGCCGCGTCCCGCACCTCCAGCGCCATCTCCGGCAAATCGAAGACGCGGCCGGCGATGCCGAGCAACTGGTTCCGCACATCCCGCGCGGCGCGCAACACCGCCATCCCGGCGAGGGTGGTCGAGCGGCTGGCGCCGGTCGAACGGTCGTAGGGGGTGATTCCGGTGTCGCCGCCAGGAACGCGAATGCGCGCGATCGGCATCTGCAATTCTTCGGCGACGATCTGGGCGAAGACCGTCCGCGCCCCTTGGCCGACTTCGGTCGAGGAGACGAGCAGCGTCGCCGTGCCGTCCGCTTCGAGCCGGACGACGGCGGTCGAAACCGGATGCGCCCCCGCCGCCAGCAAGCCGACGCTCATCCCCCGCCCGACCAGCGAATCTTTCGGCGCGCCCCAATCGAGGCTCACCGCCACTCGCCGGATGTCGCCGACGAGATCGGCGTCGAGCCGCCGGCCGCCCGGCCGCACTTCTTCGCCCGGCCGCAGCAGATTCTTTTCCCGCATTTGCAGCGCGTCGAGCCCGCAGCGGCGTCCGACCTCATCGACCTGCAACTCGCCAATCCATTGCAGATGGGTCGCCCCGAACGCGCGGTATGACCCGGCCGGCGAGGAGTTGGTGTAGACGCCCCAAGCGTCGACCCGCACCCCTTCCCAGCGGTACGGCCCCGGCGCTGCGTCGGCGCCGGTGGCGACGACGCGCGGCCCGTTGTCGGCGTAGGCGCCCGTGTCGAACCAGGCGCGGGCTTCGCGAGCGAGCAACGTGCCGTCCGTGGCCGCCGCGGTCCGCATCCAGGCATTCATCCCGTGGCGGCGGGTCGTCACCATCGACTCGTCGATCCGGTTGGCGATCCGTACCGGCCGCCGGGCCTTCCGCGCCAGCGCGCAGGTGATCGGCTCCATCTTGGTGTATGACTTGCTGCCGAAGCCGCCGCCGAGAAACGGCACGCTGATCCGGACGTTGCCGACCGGCAAACCGAAGAGATCGGCCAGTTCGGCGCGCACCAGAAACGGATGCTGGCACGACGACCAGACGTGCAATTCGTCGGCCGACAGCCATTGCGCCAACGTCGTGTGCGGCTCCATCGCGTATTGATAGACGCCGGGAAAGCGATACGTTCCTTCGACCACGATCGGCGCGTCGGCGAAGAGGCGGTCGACGTCGCCCCGGGCAAAGGCGTGGTGGTAGCAGATATTGCCCGGCGTCAAGTTGATTTCACCGAGGCCGTGGAAGAGTCCGGGCCGCAACGTCGCCACGTCGTGCAGGTGGACCGCGTCGTCCGCCAGCGCCGCGTCGATCGTGACGACCGCCGGCAATTCGTCGTAGTCGACCTCGATCGCTTGGATCGCCGCGTCGGCGATGGCGAGCGATTCGGCAGCGACGGCGACGACCGGTTCGCCGACGAAGCGGACGCGGTCGATCGCGATCAGCGGCCGGTCTTTCAAGGCGTGGCCGTAGCGCGGGTCGATGTCCTGCACGTCGGCGCCGGTCAGCACCGCGACGACGCCCGGCATCGCTTCCGCCCGACTGGCGTCGATATTGACGATCCGGGCATGCGCGTAGGGACTGCGCAAAAGCCGGCCGTAGGTCATGCCGGGCAGGCGCAGATCGCCGGCGTAGAGCGCTTCGCCGGTCGCTTTCGCCCGCGCATCGACGCGCGGCACGTCGCGGCCGATCGTGGTGAAGGGAGCGGCGTCAGCCGTCGTCGCGCGCACCGCGCCCCTCCCCATCGTCTTCCGCCATCCGGCCAGCCGCGTCTTCGACCGCGCTCAGGATGTTCCAGTAGCCGGTGCAGCGGCAGAGATTGCCGGTCAGGGCGTGTTCGATCTCGGCCCGCATCGGCCGTGGGTTGTCCGCCAGCAGCGCTTTCGTCGTCAGCACGAAGCCGGGGGTGCAAAAGCCGCATTGCACGGCGACGTTGTCGATGAAGGCCTGCTGGATCGGGTGCAATCCGTCTGGCCCGGCCATGCCCTCGATCGTCTCGATCGCGCGGCCGTCCGCTTCCAGCGCGAGGGTGCAGCACGAACTGACCGGCCGCCCGTCGAGCAGCATCGTGCAGGCGCCGCAAACTTGCACATCGCAGGAGCGCTTCGTGCCGGTCAGGGCGAGCCGGTCGCGCACGACGTCGAGCAGCAATTCGTTCGTCGCGATCTCGATTTCGACCAACTGCCCGTTCAGCGTCAGCCGCAGCGGCAGCCGCGCGACGCCGGAAGCCGCCGGCGCCTCAACGGTCATGATCGGATTCTCCTCCGGCTCGCGCCAACGCCGCCGCGATTGCACGGCGGCCGAGCGTCGCCGCCAGTTGGCGCTTGTAGTCGGTCGATTCGAAGGCGTCTTCCGTCGGCGCGACCTCGGCCCGGATCGCCTCGGCCGCCTCCGCGATCGCATCGTCCGACGGCCGCGCCCCGTTCAGCAGCGATTCCGCCCGCCCCATCCGGAGCGGCCGCACGCCGACGCTGCCGACGACGACCCGGCAATCCGCGACCGCGCCGTCATCCAGGCGGATCACGGCGGCCACCGACGCGCTCGGCCGCTCGTGCGTCTTGAAGCGTTCGTAGGCGACGCCGCTGCCGGGCGCCGGCGCCGGAATCTGGATGTCGGCCAGCAGTTCGTCCGGCCGGCGCGCGGTTTCGAGCAAGCCGGTGAAAAAATCCTCGGCCGCGATTTCGCGCACGCCTTCGACCGAAACAAGGGTGAAGCGGGCGTCGAGGGCGACCAGCAGCGTGGCCGGATCGCTGTGCGGCTCGGCGAAGCAGAGATTGCCGCCGATCGTGCCGGCCGCGCGCACCCGGACGTTGGCGACGTTCGCTTCGAGCGCGGCCAGTTCCGGCAGATGCTCGCGCACCAGCGGCGAGCGCTCGATCGCGCGATGCGTCGTCAGCGGCCCGATCCGGAGCGCGCTGTCGCGGCCGCGCGCGATGCCGCCGAGCCCCGGAATCGCCTTGATGTCGATCAAGGCCGACGCTTCGATCAGCCCGTCTTTCATCAGCGGGAGCAATTCGGTCCCGCCGGCGTAGACCGCCGCTTCCGGGCCGAGCGCCCGCAAGAGCGCGGCGGCCTCGGCCAGCGATTCCGGCCGGTGGTACTCAAACGGCGCCAGCATGCGCCCGATCCCTTTCCGTCTCGGCCGCGTCCGGCATGCCGTCGGCCAGTCCGGCGCGCCGGACCTGCCGGATCAGATAGTCCCAGTACGCCGTCACATGATCGTCCCGGTATTTGTCCGGATAAACGCGGTCCGCCATTTCCGGCGTCATCGGCCGCAAGGCGCCGAGCGAGCAGGCGATCGCCTGAATCCGGATCACCCGCTCCAGCGTCAGCGCGGCGTAGACCGCCCATGGCACAGTCGCGCCCGTCACCAGCACGCCATGCCCGCGCATGACGACCGCCCGTTTGTCTCCCAACGCCGTCGCCACCGCCGCGCCTTGCTCCGGCGACACGATCAATTCGGCCGTTTCGTCGAACGTGGCCAGCCCGTCGCGGAAGAGCACGGCATCGTGATTGAGCAATTCCAGTTTGGCGTCGGTCGCGCCGAACGCCGTCGTGTAGGGCGGGTGGGTGTGGACGACCGCGCCGACATCGGGCCGCGCCATGTAGACCGCCGTGTGCAGGACCGCTTCGAGATGGATGCGGCCCGTTCCCGCCACCCGTGCGCCCGCGAAATCGAGCGTCAGGATGTCGCCCGGCGTCACTTCTTCGAGACCGAGGCCGTTCGGCTTCATCAGGACGTGCCGGCCGTCGGCCGACCGCGCACTGACGTGACCGAGCGTGTAGTCGCCATGGCCGCCCATCGCCAGGATGCGGCCGGCCCAGGCGACCTCACGCGCCAGATCCGCGTCGGTTCGCGCCGACCCGCTCGCGTCGCTCACGACGGGCGCCGCTCGGTCGGCGGATAGGCCGGGTGCGGAAAGCCGAAGACCATCACGACATCGTCGTCTCCCGTGTTCGCCACGGCGTGCCAGAGGCCCGCCGGGATGTGAATCGCTTCGCCCGCGGCAAACGGCACGGAGCCGTTCGGCGTCCGCAATTCGCCGACGCCGGCGACGACGTAGGCGACTTCTTCCGTCTCGTGCTTGACCATGGCGAGCGTCGTGCCGGGCGTGAAGACGGAATAGCCGAGCGAACTGACCGCGCCTTCGGCCGTCTCGCCGGTCACCAGCATCCGGCTCCAACTGCCGTTCGGCAGCGGAATTTCCGCGACCGATTGCAGCGGCACGACGCGGATGCGTCGGGTTTCCGGCTGACTCACAGCGCCCACTTGCCATCCTTGATGATGTATTGCCCGTTGTCTTCGATCTGGAGCGAAGCGTTCAGGCAGTTGCCGTCGAGATGGAGCGTGCTGACGTTTTTGCCGCCGGGATAGGCGTTGTGATTGTCGCCAAGGGCGAAATGGACGGTGCCGAGCAGCCCTTTTTCCGACGGCGAGCCGGTCGGCGATTTTTCGCTCGTGCCGAAGGCGAATTCGCCGATGACGGTCGCCCCATCGACGCCGGCGATGACCTTGTTCAGTCGTTCCGCCTCTTCGCCGCCGGAAATCTCGACCGCCTTGCCATTGCGGACCGTCCAGGTGATCGGGTTCGGCGTCTGCCCCGGCAAGCCGATGCCGAGCATGATCCCGTCAGCGACGATCGTCCCTTCGGTCTTGTCTTCGACGGCGGCGAACGCCACTTCCGACCAGAGCGGCACCGGACCCATCATCTGGCCGCGCTTCTTGATCGGCGTCACTTCCAGCGCCGGCCGCCCCTCGATCGACACCCGCACGTCGGTGCCGGCGGGCGATGTGACGCGGCACCATTTCTTGCCGGCAAGCGCGGCGATGGCAGCGCGAGCCCGGTCCGTCGCGTCGCGAATGTCGGCTTCGGTCAAGTCCCAGGAGCCGATCCCTTCTTCGACCGAAGCGATCTTGGCGTTGTTGTCGCACGATTCGCGAACCGCGGAAACATGGGCGAAGCGATTCGCCCATTCGAGATTCGTGATGATGATGATCTCGTCGGAGGCGACCATCGCCTGATGCAGATTGCGCGGCGGGGCCATCGGAAACCGGGTATCGGCGACGGCGCGCCGCACCTGCTGTTCGTTGTTGCAGATGACCGGAAAGCCGCCGCGCTCGACGACGATCTGCGCCAGCGCGTCCGCTTCCGTCCGATGGGCGTCGTCGGTGATGATCGTGACGACGTCGTCCTTGTCGACCGACATGCAGACGCCGACGACGAGTTCGGCGTCGCGGCGAAGTCCAGGCGTCAGATCAGCCATCGTTGCTCCTTTCCCGATCGATGCGAGCCGCGCTCGCGGCCATCTGCGTCACGCTCCGTTCAGGCTTCGG
>JAICJJ010000443.1 GCA_025928535.1 Thermomicrobiales bacterium | reverse complement strand
GTCGTTGGCGCCGATCACCAGGACGACGTCGGTGTTCGGAAATTCGTCGTTGATTTCTTCCATCTGCTTGAGGCTGTCGTAGGGAATATTCGCCTCCGCGAGCAACACGTTCATGTGGCCCGGCATGCGTCCCGCCACCGGGTGAATGGCGTAGCGGACGTCGATGCCGCGCTCTTTCTCCAGGATGTCGGCCAACTCGCGGACCGCTTGCTGGCCGCGCGCCACCGCCAACCCGTAGCCCGGCACGATGATGACGCGATTGGCCATCGCGAGCGACCAGGCGACGTCCTCCGGCGTGATCGATTGCACCGGCCGCTCGGCCACGCTCACCGCGGCGGCGGTCGTGTGCGCGGCGCCGAAGGCGCCAAACAGGATGTTGGTCACCGACCGATTCATGGCGCGCGCCATCAACAAGGTCAGCAGCGAGCCGGAGGCGCCGACCAACACGCCGGCCACGACCAGCGCCTGGTTGGAGAGGACGAAACCGGTCAGGGCCGCCGCGAGGCCGGTCAACGAGTTGAGGATGGCGATAACGACCGGCATGTCGGCGCCGCCGATCGGCAACACCACCAGCGCCCCGAGCGCCAGCGCCGCCAGGAACATCAAGACGAGGAGCGCCCGCGGCAGGCTCCCTTCGCCCATGACCACGACGGCGACGCCGAGGATGACGATGACGACGCCGAGCGCGGCGTTGACCAGCTGCTGACCGCCGTAGACGATCGGCCGGCCGGACATCAATTCCTGCAACTTGGCGAAGGCGATCATGCTGCCGGCGAACGAGATGGAGCCGATGATCGTGCCGAGGACGATCGAGGCGATTTCGCCCCGGCCGATGCCGGTCCTGTGCTGAAATTCGACGACGGAGACGAGCGCCGCCGTCGCGCCGCCGAGGCCGTTGAAGATGGCGACCATCTGCGGCATCTGGGTCATCTTGACCTGCCGCGACGCGACACTCGACAGCACCGCCCCGATGACGAGGCCGATCAGGATCAACGGCAGGTTGCGCAAGCCGGGCGTGAAGAGGGTCGCGACGAGCGCGACCGCCATCCCGATCGCCGCCAGCCGGTTGCCGGCGCGAGCCGTCGCCGGCGAACTGAGTTGCTTGAGGCCGACGATGAAGAGAATCGCCGCCGCCAGATAGCAGAGTTGGATGATCGTTTCCGGAACGCTCAGGGTCATCGCTTCATCTCCGATCCCGCTCCATCCGTCGCCGGCTTCTTGCGAAACATTTCGAGCATCCGGTCGGTGACGACGAAACCGCCGAAGACGTTGGCGGCGCCGAGCACCACCGCCAGGAAGCCGAGCGCCACCAGAATCGGGTTGTCGACCGCGCCCAGAATCAGGATGGCGCCGAGGACGACGATGCCGTGGATGGCGTTCGTGCCGGACATCAGCGGCGTGTGGATGATCGCCGGCACCCGGCCGATCAATTCGATGCCGAGAAAGATCGCCAGAATGAAGACGTAGGCTCCGAGCAACAATTCGAGCGTCATCGTTCCCCCTCGCGTTTGGCCGCGCCATCGTTCGCCGGCGCCGGCCATTTCGTCAGCCGGCAGCCGCCGCGACCGGGCCGAGACGTTCCCGCGTCTGCGCATGCACGATGTCGCCGTCGCGGGTGATCAAGGCGCCTTTGCCTTCGGGACCGCTGACGACTTCGTCGTTGTAGTCGGGCGCGTATTCGCCATTGACGACGAGCAAGGCCAGCAGGTTCTGGATGTTCTTGGCGAACATCTGGCTGGCGTGCACCGGCACCAGGCTCGGCAGGTTGAGCAAGCCCATAATCGTCACGCCCTCGCGCTGGACCACTTCGCCCGGCACGGTCAATTCGCAGTTGCCGCCCGTTTCGGCGGCGAGGTCGACGATGACCGAGCCTTGCCGCATCCGGCCGACCGTTTCCGCCGAGACGAGCCGCGGCACCGGCCGGCCCGGCACCAGGGCGGTGGTGATCACCACGTCGGAGCCAGCGGCGTGGTCGGCCAGCACGTCCTGTTGCCGCCGCAGCACGTCGGCCGACACTTCCTTGGCGTAGCCTCCGGCCGTCTGCGTGTCGCTGGTGTCGACGCCGACGTCGACGAATTTTGCGCCCAGGCTTTCGACCTGCTCCTTGACGACCGGTCGCGTGTCGTACGACTCGACCACCGCGCCGAGGCGGCGGGCGGTCGCGATCGCCTGCAGACCGGCGACGCCGGCGCCGATCACCAGCACCTTCGCCGGCGTGATCGAGCCGGCCGCCGTCGTCAGCATCGGGAAAAATTTCGGCAGATTGTCGGCGGCGAGCAAGACGGCCTTGTAGCCGCTGACGGTGCTTTGCGAGGAGAGGATGTCCATCGACTGCGCGCGGGTGATGCGCGGAATCGCATCCAGACTGAAGGCGACGATGCGTTTGGCGGCGAGGGCGCGGATGAGTTCGGGGTGGCTCAGCGGCTGCAATGGCGCGATCAGGATCGAGCCGTCGCGCAGCGGGGCGACTTCGTCGACGCCCGCCGCCGGATCGTATTGCGGCCGTTGCACCTTGACGATCATATCGGCTTGCGCGTAGAGCGCCTCGGCGTTCGGCACGACGGTCGCCCCGGCGTCCTCGTAGGCGGCGTCGGGAAACGACGCGGCGTGCCCCGCGCCCGTTTCGACCAGAACCGCCACGTTGGACCGGCCGACGAGTTGTTTGACGATATCCGGCACGAGCGCCACCCGCCGCTCGTCGGGCACGGTTTCGCGCGGCACGCCGATCGTCAGGCGGCCGTTTTCACTCACGTCAGCAACCATCCGCGACACGCCTCCAGACCACTTCGTTCAGACGCCGCCGGACACAATCATGGGCGACGCGGCAAACGCCGCGCGCCGGCCCGATGCGCAACGCATTCTCTCCGGTTCGGCTGGGTCGGCAAGCATGCCCATCCGGACGAACCCGCGCCAACCCAGATGGCAAGACGCTGGGAGTATACAACCATGCGGCGGCCGTGCCGCGGTCGCCGGTTGCGTCCCGCGAGCGACCGCGTAGGATGTGCCGGGCGCCGCGCCGGCGATGGCGCCAGAAGGAGCGGCAGCGTGGCCATGTTCCCGGATTCGGCGTCTGCCCGTTCGATCGTCATGCGCTGGCGCGATCTCGACGCCTACGGGCATGTCAACAACGCCGTCTACCAGACCTATCTGGAAGAAGCGC
>JAICJJ010000489.1 GCA_025928535.1 Thermomicrobiales bacterium | reverse complement strand
TGATCTTCGTGGCCGTGGGTGATGAAGATGCCCCGAATCCGTTCCTTGCGTTCCCGCAGGTAGGAAATGTCGGGGAGCACGAGATCGATGCCGGGCTCGTCTTCTTCGGGAAAGGCCACGCCGCAATCGATGACGACGATATCGTCGCCATGCTCCAGCAGGAGCATGTTTTTTCCGACTTCCGCGATGCCGCCCAGAAAGATCAACCGGACCGGGTCCGTCGCCAAGGGGCCTCCATGTCCAACCAGATGAGATTGGCGATCAAAACATCGACATTTGCTGCGTCGGCGGCTCGCCGCGCTCCGCCTCGGCGTCGCGCTCGCGCTCGATTTCCGCCAGCAGTTTCGGCAACTTGGCGAAATCTTCTTCGATCGCGCCGCGCAACGCGCTCTGATGCAACGCGGCCGCCGGGTGATACATCGGCACGATCAACCGACGACCGTCCCGTTTTGGCTGGCCGTGAATCCGGGAAATGCGTTCGCCGGGAAACCACCGCGCCATCGAAAACCGGCCAAGCGTCACGATCACGTCCGGATCGATCGCCGCGATCTGCCGGTCGAGGTAGACCGAACAGGCCGCGATTTCATCCGGCAACGGATCGCGATTGCCCGGCGGCCGGCATTTGACGACATTCGTGATGAAGACGTCGGCGCGCGACAGGCCGGCGATCGCCAGCAATTCGTTCAGGAACTTGCCCGCGTTGCCGACGAACGGGCGGCCTTGCTGATCTTCGTGCCAACCCGGTCCTTCCCCAATCAGCATCACCCGCGCGTCGGCCGGTCCCTCGCCCGGCACCGCCTTGGTGCGCGTCCGGGCCAGTTCGCATTTGGGACACACCCGCACTTCGGCCGCGACTTCGTCGAGGATCGCCGTTGCATCCTGTTGCGCGTCGGTCACCATGCTCCCCGAATCAGCGAACGAACGCCTGCCGCCGCCGAGTATACCCAAGGGATCGCCGCTCGCTCCAACTTCGCGGCGGGCCTCATTCGTCGTCGGCGCTGGCGCCTGGCGTCGCTTCGTCGTCGCTCCAGTCCGGCGACTCGGCGGCCGCCTCGTCTTCCACGTTCGTCTCGCGGACGTCGTATTCCAGATCTTCGTCGCGCAGCCCGAGCACGGTCGCGGCCACGGCGCGCCAATCGACGGTCGCCGGGGGAGAAGGGCAGCGCACCAGCGCGGGATTGCCGCCATGCCGCGCCAGCCAGCGATTGAGGATGTGCGCGTCGTCCACGTCGTCGTGGTCCAACGGTCGCGCCAGCGCGGCCAGCAGCCGGTTCCAGGCGCGCGCAAATCGCGCGGCGACTTCTGCCGGGTCCGATTCGCATTCGACCCGGAACCGCGCCCAGACCCGACCGCGCGCGACCAGAAAGACCTCCCGCGATCCCGCCTGGGCCGAGGGCAACGTCAACACCGTCGCATGCGCATCGACCGCTTCGCGCAACCGGCGCTGGGCATCGACAACCGATCGCGCCACCTCGAGATCGCGCCGCAACCGCGCCGCCCGCTCGAAATCGAGCGCGGCCGCCGCGTCCGCCAGCGATCCATGGAGCAGCGCGTAGAGCGTCGCGTCATCGCCGTCGAGAAACGCCAGGACGTCTCGCACCAGACCTCGGTACGCCTCACGGTCGGCTTTGCCGACGCACGGGCCGAGGCAACGGCCGAGATCGAGTTCGAGGCAGGGCGACCCGTAGGAACGGGCGTTCTTGAACGACCGCGCACAGGTCCGCAATGGGACGACCCGGTTGAGCAATTCGACCGTTTGCCGCGCCGAGGAGGCGTTCCGATATGGCCCGAAATAGCGCGCGCCGTCGTCGCGCCGCGATTTGGCAAGGGTGATCCTCGGCCACGGATTGGCGATATCGACCCGGATGAACGGGTATTGCTCGTGCGCGCGTAGGGCCCGGTTGTAGCGCGGCTGATAGCGGCGGATGAGTTGCGACTCGAGCAACAGCGCTTCCAGTTCCGACCCGACCACCTCGACGTCGACTCGTTCCAGCGATTCGAGCAACCCGTCCATCTTGCGGGTGTAGCCGAGCGGCTGCGAAAAGTAGGAGCCGACGCGGTCGCGCAGGTTCTTGGCCTTGCCGACGTAGATGATCCGATCGTACTTGTCGTGCATGAGATAGACGCCGGGCGCCTTCGGAATGCGCTTCAACAGGCTGCGATCGAGCACCGCCCGACCGCGCGGCGGTTCTTCGCGCGGCCGGCGTTCGACGCGCGCCCCGAGGCCGCGCAATTCCTCCAGCGAGGCAAACCCGGCGTCACGCGCATGCCCGGCAAGCCGCAGCGCGACCTCGGCCGCGAGCGCCGCGTCGGGGCCGGCCCGATGCGCCCGCTTGCGTTGCGTCGGGATCGCCAACCGCTGCGCCACCGTGTGCAGGCTCGGCTTGCGGACGTGCGGCAACAACCGCAGCGCCAGACCGAGAGTGTCGAGCCGCTCATTGAGCAGCGACGGCCGGCCGCATCGCCGTAACTCGGCGTTGACGAAATTGATGTCGAAATCGACATTGTGCCCGACCAGCAGCGATTGCCCGATGAAGCCGAGCATGTCCGGGGCGATCCGCTCGAACGACGGGGAGGCGGCGAGCGCTTCGTTCGACAGGCCCGTCAGTTCGCCGATGTATTTCGGCAGCGCCCGGCCGGGATCGAGCAACGTCTCGAAGCGATCGACTTCGGCTCCCCGCTCATAGCGAATGGCGGCCACTTCGATGATGCGTTGCTGCATTGGCCGCAAGCCGGTCGTCTCGACATCGAGCGCGACAAAGGCATCGAGCAATGCGCCGCCG
>JAICJJ010000348.1 GCA_025928535.1 Thermomicrobiales bacterium | reverse complement strand
TTGCGCGTACGAGAGCATCTCGCTCGGCAGGCCGAGGCCGGAGATCTTGACCTGGTCGCACAACCCTTCATCTTGGACCGCCTTGGCGGCGGCGACGATGCCGACCGAGGTCGGCGCCATGATCAGCTTCATGTCCGGGTATTTGGTGAGCAGCGCCTGCGCCTGGGTGTAGCTCTTTTCCGACTCGTCGTTGCCGTAGACGATGTCGAGCAACTGGAGTTTGGCGTATTTCGGATCTTTCAGCGCCTCTTTCATCGAGGCGATCCAGGCGTTCTGGTTGGCGGCGTCCGGCGAGGCGGACAAAATGGCGAACGGGCCGCCGTCCGGTCCGAGGATGTCGAGGGCCATTTGGGCCATCACTTTGCCGGTTTCGTCGAAATCGACCTGGGACACGAAAAAGCTTTCGCCCTTCGCCGAGGGAATCGGCGAGTCCCAGGTGACGACTTTCGTGCCCGCCTTTTGCGCCGCTTCCGCCGCCGGCGCGATCTGGTCGCCGATGTTGTTGGAAATCATCACCACCTTGTAGCCGCCGGTCGGGGCGTTGGTGACGAAGTCGATCTGACCCGCTGCGTTGTCGGCGGTCGGGCCGACGAAATCGAGCGGAGCCGTGTTGCCGAGTTCTTTCGCCGCTTCCTCCGCGCCTTGGTGCGCCTGGTCGAACACCGCGTTGCCGAGGAATTTCGGCAAGAGCATCATCTTCACGCTCTGGCCGGCCTGGGCGGTCGCGACCGGACCGGTCGGGGTCGCCATCGGCGTCTGCGCCAGCGCGCCGGCCCCCAGGTTGCCCAGCAGCAAGGCCGCGCCCAGGGCGACTGCGATCGAACGACGTTTGCTCACGTCTCGCTCCTTCCTCGTCGAAGAACCCGATCGACGAACCCTCAACCGCCCGCCGCCCCTCGCTGCGACCCGAGCGGCGGCTCCTCGGGTCCGGCGCCGGCGAGCGCGGGTTCCGCCGACGCAATCGGCGGTTGCAGGCTGAGGTCAGCCCGTCGCCGCCGCAGCCGATCCCGGCCGCGCGTCGCCAGATTCGGCGCCAGCACGGACAAGATCAGCAAGAGGCCGATGATGCCGGTCTGGGTGTTGCCGGTGACGCCGGCGATCACCAGACCGTTGCGAAGGTTGAGCACCAGATAGGTCGACAGCAGCACCCCGAGCATCGTGCCGACGCCGCCGAAGATGCTGACGCCGCCGAGGAGGACGACGGTGATGATGTCGAGTTCATATCCTTGGGCGGTGCTGGCGCGAACCGAGCCGAGGCGCGCCGCGATCAGCACGCCGGCCAGCGCCGAGACGAGGCCGCTGATCAGGAAGATCGCCATCTTGGTGCGGACGACCGGCACGCCGGAAAAGCGCGCCGCCGGCACGCTGTTGCCGATGACGTAGACGCGCCGCCCGAAGCCGGTCCGGTGGAGGACGACGACGGCGACGACCGCCAGCACGATGAAGATGAGGATCGACAGGGTGATCGGGCCGATCAGCCCGTTTTGGCCGAGGTTGGTGAACCAGTCGGGAAAGCCGCCGATCGAGCGGTCTTGCACCAGCAATTCGGCCAGGCCGCGAAAGCCGACATAGCCGGCCAGCGTCACCGCCAGCGAGCTGAGGCCGGCGACGGCGACGAAAAAGCCGTTGAGGAGGCCGAAGAGCGCGCCCACCGCCAGCGCCGCGACGATCGCGACCGGCAGCGGCACGCCTTGCTCGAAGAGCGCGGCGACGATCGCGGCCGCCAGCCCCATCATCGAGGCGACCGAGAGGTCGATTTCGCCGCTGAGGATGACGAACGCCATCGCCAGGACGACGATCGCCTTTTCGATCCCGAGCTGGAACAGATTGACCTGATTGTCGACGGTCAGGAAGTTCGACGCGTGGGTGATGTTGAAGGCGAGGACGACGAGCAGGATCAGGACGAGGAGTCCTTCCCAACTCAGCAGGCGTCGCCAGCGCTCAGGCGCCATGGGTCGCTCCCAGGCCGTCTTCGGCCGCCAGCGCCCGCTCCTGGTCGCGCCGGCGGACGCGGACCCACATCTCGCGCAACCGGCCGAGGATGATCGCGTCGGCGGCGACCGCAATGAAGATCAGGAGGCCGACGATGGCGTCCTTGGCGAACTCGCTGACGCCGATCCAGCGGAGCAGGCTTTGCTGCAGGATTTCGATCAGGAGGACGCCCATGAAGGCGCCGATCATCGAACCCGAGCCGCCGAAGATGTTGACGCCGCCGACGACGACGGCGGCGATGACCTGCAATTCCAACCCTTGCGCCGCCGTGACGGTGATGTTGCCGAACCGCACCAGATAGAGGAAGCCGCCCAGCCCGGCGAGCGTGCCGCAGAGCGCGTAAGCGAGGAAGATGTCCCGCTCGGCCGGCAGGCCGGCGATGCGGGCGGCGTCGGGGTTCGACCCGATCGCGTAGAGCCGGCGGCCGAACGGCAGGTAGCGCAGCGCCAACTGGCCGAAGATCACCGCCGCCAGCGCGATCGCCACGACCAGACGCAGATCGTAGCCGCCGATCGAGACGATATTGGCGTTCGGCACGTCGTTCAGCCAATCGGGCAGGTCGGCGGTGGTGACCGACTTCGCGCCGGACAATTCGACCAGCGCCACCCGGTAGAGCGCCAAGGTGCCGAGCGTGGCGATGACGGCCGGCACGCGGCCGTAGCCGACGATCAGGCCGTTGACGATGCCGAGGCCCAGGCCAATCGCGCAACAGAGGAAGACGGCCACGAGCGGCGGGATCGCCTGGTTGCGGGTCAGCAAGGTGCCGACCGCGTAGGCCGAGACGGCGACGGTCGAGGAAACGGAGAGGTCGATGTTGCGCGTCAGGACGACCAGCACCTGCCCGACCGCGACCACCGCCGGGATCGCGATGCCCATCGTCACCTGGTTGACGCTGCGCGGGTTGAGGTAGGCGGGAATCTGGGTGGAAAAGAAGAGGACGACGCCGACGGTCACCAGGAGGAGAATGACCTCGCGAAATTGTTCCGGCCGAACGCGGCGGAGGATGGCGCTCACGACGGCGCTCCGGCCGTCGCGGCGCCTGTGTCGTCGGTCTGACCCATCGCCGCGGCGAGGACGCGTTCCTGCGTCGCTTCGCGCTGGTCGAAGATCGCCATCTGGCGCCCCTCGCGCATGACCAGAATCCGGTCGCTCATCGCGAGCACCTCGGGCAGATCGGAACTGATCAGGATGATCGCAATCCCTTCGGCCGCCAGATTATCGACCAGTTGATGCACTTCCAGTTTGGCGCCGACGTCGATGCCGCGCGTCGGCTCGTCGAGGATCAGCACCTGCGGCCGGGTTTCCAGCCATTTGCTGATCACCACCTTTTGCTGATTGCCGCCGGAAAGCGCGGCCGCCGGCGTTTCGACCGACGGGGCGCGGATGCGCAGCCGGGTCCGAAACGCTTCGGCGGCGGCGCGTTCGTCGGCGCGGCGGACGAAGCCGAACGGCGTGAGAAACCGGGACAACGACGGCAGCGAGATGTTGGCCGCGATCGACAGCGGCAAGACGAGGCCGAGTTGCCGCCGGTCTTCGGTGCTGTAGGCGATGCCGCGCGCCATCGCGTCGCGCGGGCTGCCGATCCGGATCGGCGCGCCGTCGAGTTCGACTTCGCCGCCGTCGGCCGGGGCGATGCCGAAGAGGGCGAGCCCGACGTCAGTCCGCCGCGCGCCGACGAGGCCGGCGAAGCCGAGCACCTCTCCGGCGCGGAGGTCGAACGTGACGCCGTTGAAGACCCCTTCGCGCCGCAGATCGCGCACCGCGAGGCGGACCGGACCGGGGTCGTGCCGCCGCCGCTGGAACAGATCGAGCATCTCCCGCCCGACCATGCCGCGAATGGCGGCGGCGGGCGTCAGATCGCCGCGCGGCGTCGTCGAGATCCAGCGGCCGTCGCGCAAGATCGTCACCCGGTCGGCGATCTCGAACACCTCTTCCATCCGGTGGGAAATGAAGAGGACCGCCACGCCCTGCTGCCGCAAGGCCAGCACGATCCGGAACAGCCGCCGCACTTCGTGCGCCGAGAGGGAAGCGGTCGGCTCGTCCATGAT
>JAICJJ010000615.1 GCA_025928535.1 Thermomicrobiales bacterium | reverse complement strand
TCGGCGGTGAAGTCGATGGCGTGCCACATCCCGACGCCGCGCACGTCGCCGACGATCGGGTGCTTGCCGACCGCCTGGCGCAAGTTGTCCAGGAAGTATTCGCCGTTCGCGCGCGACTGCTCGATCAGTCCTTCGCGCTCGACGATGCCGATCGTCGTGTTCCCCGCGGCGGCGGCGCCGGCATGGCCGCTGAAGGTGTGGACGTGCCGGAAATTGGGAATCGCCTCGATGATCTCCGGTTTCGCCACGACCCCGCCCATCGGCATGTAGCCGGCGGTGAGCGCTTTCGCGATCGTCATCAGGTCGGGCTCGACACCGAAATACTCGCTGGCGAACCACGCGCCCGCGCGGCCGAACCCGCAGATGACCTCGTCGATGATCAGCAAGACGCCGTAGCGGTCGCAAATCTCGCGGACGCGCTGGAAATAGGAAACCGGCGGCATCTGCACGCCGTTGGCTTGCATCACCGGCTCGGCGATGAACGCGGCGACGTAGTCCGGGCCTTCGTGCTCGATCTGGCGTTCCAGGTAGGTCGCGCAAAAATCGGCGTACGCTTCGTCGTCCATGCCGAACGGATTGCGGTAGTGGCTCGGTCCGGGAATGAGCGAATAGCCGGGCACGGCCGGTTCGGCGACATGCCGCGTGCCGAGCCAATCGGTCGCCCCGATCGCGCCCATCGTCGCGCCGTGGTAGGCGTTCCATCGGGAAATGATCTTGTTCGCGCGCGGCTTGCCGGCGTTTTGCCAGTATTGTTTGGCGATCTTGAACGCCGCTTCGACCGCTTCCGAGCCGTCGTTGACGAACAGCGTCTTCGACAAGCGGCCCGGCGCCAGTTCCGCGATCTTGGCCGCCAGACGGATCGTCGGCGGCGCCAGATTCGACACCGTGCCGATGTAATGGAGCGTCGCAAGTTGCTCGCCGACCGCCGTCGCGATTTCGCGGTTTCCGTAGCCGAGCGAATTCGCCCGCGTGTGCGAACTCATCATGTCGAGATAGTCGCGGCCGTCGGCGTCCCAGAGGCGAACGCCTTCGCCGCGCACGTAGATGTGCGGCCCTTCGCGCTGGACATCCGCCATCGGCACGAGGGGAAAGACGCAATGCTCCAGCGCGGATTGCGCGAGATCGGCCGCGATCGGACGGGCAGTCGTTTCGACCATGGCGCAGCACTCCTTCGCGGCATCGCGGCCGGGTTCGCCCGGCTCCAGCCGCCGTCGTCGGCATCGTCCGCGACCGGCATCCCTGCGTCAATCGCCGCGACAAAAATGCCCGGCGACGCGTTCGCCGTCCGCTATAGTTTGGCGATCCTTCGTCTCGCCCCGCGAGACGATGCCGTTGACGCTCGAATCCGCCAACACGGCGACCCACGCGCCGCCGCGGGTCGTCGCCCAGCATTGAACGTGAGGATCGACATGCGCAATCGCTTTCCCGCGTGGCTCGCGTTCGTTCTCGTCGCCTTGCTGACGCTGCCGAGCGCGCCGTTCGTCCGGGCCGCCGATACCCACGGACTCGATCTGGCCAATATGGACCGGACCGTCTGGCCCGGCGACAACTTTTACCAATTCGCTAACGGCGGTTGGCTCCATCGCACCGAAATTCCGGCCGACGAAAGTTCCTACGGCGTCTTCACCGCCTTGCAGGAGCAGACGCGCAAGCAACTCCTCGGCATGCTGCAGGGCCTCGCGGCCGGCAACGGCCCGACCGCGGGCTCCGACGAGTGGAAAGCGGTCCG
>JAICJJ010000131.1 GCA_025928535.1 Thermomicrobiales bacterium | reverse complement strand
TCGCCTTGGTACTCTTCGTCGAGCCAGGAGACGAAGTAGTCGAGCATGGCGACGTTCGATTCGGCGTCGATGGTGTATTTCTGGTTGGCGGCGTCGAACAACTGGCCGCCGTTCAACGCGGCCCAGATCGGCAACGTGGGCGCGAAGTCGATCGGCCGGGGAAAGACGTAGCCGGCGGAAACGAGCCGGTCGCCGTCCCACTGCGTGAATTCTTTCGACAACTTGCGCAAGTCGTCCCAGGTCTTCGGGAAACTGGCGGGGTCGGAGGGGATGCCTTTGGCCTCGAACAATTCCTGGTTGTACCAGACGCCGTAGGTGCCGGCGGTCACCGGCAATCCCCATGTCTTGCCGTTGATCTGACAACTCGCCAGGACGGCGGGAGGCCAGTTGTCGGCGCCGGCATATTTCGCCGTCTTCATCCAGTCGTCGAGCGGCTCGACCGCGCCCTGAACCCCGAGTGAAACCGGCGTGTCCCAGACGACCGTGGCGTCGGGCGGGTTGCCGGCCGCGATGGCGCCGAGCAGGCGCTCCATCGCCGTGCTGGAGTCCGTGCCGCATTGGAAATTGACGGTGACGTTGGGATTGGCGGCGCTGTAGTCGGCCGCGATCTGGGTGTGGGCGTCGCAGTAGGTCGGCGAACCGCCGGGGGTCCAGAAGGTGATCGGGGTCTTGTCTTGCGCCGCGGCGCCCGGCGCGAAGAGTCCGCGCGCTCCACCGGCCAGCGCGAGCGCGCCGGCCCCGGCGCCGATCCCACGCAATACGTCGCGGCGGCGTATCGCCGTTCGGAACAGGTCATGCCGGTTCGAGGATCGGGTCGTCATGTGCGGCTCCTTCGTCGCATGGCAACGAACGTTCGTCCAGCATATCGCTTGGAAATGCAGTCGCTCGCCAGCGCGACAACGCGGATGGCGCGCCCGGGTCACCCCCTCTCGCGATCCGGAGCGGCGCCATCCGGCAGATAGCGTGGCGCCACCCCGAAGATGAATTCGACCGGCGCGTCGGTGACGTTGTAGTACTGGTGGACGGCGCCTTCCGGCAGGTAAAAGCCGTCTCGCGGGGCCAGTTCGAACCAGCATGCCCCCGGTTGCTCGTGCAGCCGGACGTTCAGCGTTCCCGACAGCACGTAGAGGCTTTCGGCGCCGCCGTGCGCCTGCGGCTCGCTCCGCTGCCCCGGCAGCAGCCGCATCGTGCCGACCGTCAGATGCTCGGTCGAGACGAAGAGGCCGACCAGCGCCGGCCGCTCGTTCCCCTCCATCCGCCAGAGCATGTCCGCCTCGCGCAGCACCTGGATCGTCTGGCCGGCGGCGGCTTCCGCCCGCGCCAGCGGCCACCGGCCCAGCCATTGGTCTTGACCATAGCGGGCATCCGCGAGGTATTCCTTGGTCCGGGCATAGGCCCCCGACGTTCCCTGGGACGGCGGCGGGGCGAAAAGTTCCAGCACCCGCAGCGGTTCCTGGCTCGTATTCATGGCGTGGTGCCAGGTGTCGCGGCGGAAAAAGGCCGCTTCGCCCGGCAGCGCCCGATGCACCTCGCCGGTTTGCGGATTGCTCAGCGCCAACGTGCCCGACAGCACGTAGTAGACGATGTCGGCGGCGAAGATGGTGCGATACGCCTCGGAATGGCGAAAGACGCCGCCGGGCGGCAAGCCGAAGACGATCTGATGGATCTTGTCGCTCGAGACGTAGATCCAGTCCGCCACTTCGCCGGAAGCGAGATCGCCCCAGAGATGGCGTGTCACGCCGGCGTAGGGGATGGGCGCCGGCCCGTCGAACGTCGGCCGGGGCGAAGGTTGGTAACTCATTCGACCCGCCCCGGATCGTGGGCGAGATGCGCGCCCTGGTCGAGCAGATCGGCGTCCGGGAAACGCGGCGGAACGAACGTGCTTTCGATCGGCAGCGCCTGCCCGGTCCGCCCCGATTCCATCGTCTTGAGCATGATTTCGAGTACGTGGTAGGCGTGCTCGGGCGTGATGACCGGGCGCATTTCCCGCTCGATGCATTCGATCAGGTAGCGCCCGCCGTCCGCCCACGGCCAATGGCTCTGGTCTTCGTAGGTTTGCCAGCAGCCGTCGGCGTTGCGCCAGAGTTCGTACCCCGCCGGCGCCCAGTCTTCGCCGATCATCTGGATCGTGCCGTCCGTGCCGTAGAGTTCGATGCCGGGCACGCGATATTTCTGGATCGTGAAGCCGGTGGTGACGACGGCGTAGCGGGCATCGCCGAAATCGAGCAGCAATTGGGCGTTGTCGTCGGTGCCGACTTCGATTCGCTCGCCGTCGACGACCCGTTCCGGGATGGCGATGCCGCTCATGGCCATCACCCGTTTGACCGGCCCGAGCAGACCGGTCAGCGTCGTCACGTTGTAGACGCCGAGGTCGAACATCGCGCCGCCGCCCGGCTGATAGAACCACGGACCCCAGGTCGGCCCCGACCAACCGTAGAAGCCGCGCGCCGTCAGCACCCGGCCGAGGTCGCCGCGCTGCAGCCGCTTCCAGATCGCCTGATAGGTCGGGCTGAGGACGACGTGGGGCGCGCAGACGAGATAACCGGGGCTGCGCCGGGCGAGATCGACCAGTTCGGCCGCCTGGTCGAGCGTCATCGCCATCGGCTTTTCGACCAGCACATGCTTGCCGGCTTCGAGCGCGGCGCGGGCAAGTTCGTAGTGCGCCGGCATCGCCGTCAGGACGTAGACGGCGTCGATGTCCGGATCGTCGACCACCTCGGTCGGATCGGTCGTGAACGCGTCGATCGCGTAGCGGTCGTGCGCCTCGGCGCCCCGGGCCGGATCGACATCGGCGACGAGCGCGATATCCACCCGTGGCCGCGGCACATTCAGGTGCTGCAAAAGCGGGATGTATTTGCGGGCGACACTGCCGCAGCCAATGATGCCGACGCGAACGGGTGCGCTCACCTGCTGTCCTCCTGCTCGTTCGATCTTCCCATTTGGCCCAACTCGGCCCGATCGATTTCAGTCGAACGCCAGGGCGCCGACCTGATGGGTCGCGACGGCCGATCCGTCGCGGTCGCGCCGGCTTTCGAGCGACAACTTGAAGCGATCCGCGCGATAGGCGGCCGTGAAGTGTTCGACCGGACGGTCGCCTTCGACGTAGGCGACGCCTTCCACCCGCAATAGCGGCGTGCCGGACTGGATCGCGAGGAGTCCGCATTCGTATTCGTTCGCGATCGTCGCTTCGATCGTTTGCCGCGCGCCCTGCAGCCGCACCCCATACCGCGCTTCGAGCAGCGCATAGAGCGAATTCGACGCCAGATCGGCGTCTTCCAGTCCGGGGCACCGCGCCGCCGGCAAGCAACTCGACTCGAGCAGGATCGGCTGATCGCCGGCGGCGCGGAGGCGAACGATCTTGACGACCGGCTCCCCCGGCAGCAATTCGAGCCCGGCCGCCACCGCGCGCGACGGTTCGGTCACGCTCTGTTCAAGCACCCGCGTGCCAACCGTTTCGCCGTGCCGCGTCGTCTCTTCCGTGAACCCGAGCAGATGCAGCGCATCGTAGGCGCGCTTCGGCTCGGCGACGAAGGTGCCGACCCCATGCCGAACGACCAGCACCCCTTCGCGGACGAGATAGGCCAGCGCCTGCCGCACCGTCATCCGGCTGATGTCGACCCATTCGGCGAGTTCCCGTTCCGAAGGCAGCCGTTCCCCCGGCGCGATCTCGCCCGTCCGCACGCGCTCTTGAATCCGCTCGGCGAGTTGATAGTAGAGCGGCAGCGGACTCGCTTTTTCCGGGCGCAGGCTCCGCCAATCCACCGCGCGCGCCTCCGTTTCCCCGTCGCGCAATCGCCGCTTACGGCCGCGTCGAATCCGCCTCGCCCAGCCGCGACAGCACCAGATCGCGAAAGGCCGCGATGTGCGTCTCGTTCGTGACGTAGAGGCCGCCCCGGTCGTAGGCCCGCGAATGCATGCCGAGTTGCGTCAACTCGCAGACCTCCCAATCCTGCCGGTTGACGAGATCGAAGATGTCGACCGTGTCAGTCGGATCGAATTCGGCGCGGCCGGCGTCGGCGCGGTCGAACAGCCAATCGCAGACGACGTGGGAGCGCTCCGGGCCGAGCGGGCGGAGGGTGTGCAGGATGACGTGATCGGGCAGGAGATTGACGAAGACGTTCGGCCACAAGACGAAGCCGTAGTAGAGGCGGTCGTCGTCCGGGCCGAGGCCGGGCAAGCGCGGCCGGCTGCCCTGTCCGGAGAGGGTGAAGGCGTCGACGTCGGACGCGAACGAAGTTCCCTCGCCGACGATCCCCTGATACGAGGTGCCCTGCCGGAATGCGGGGAGGAGGCGCACCAGTTCCGGATGGACCGGCCCGCAGTGGTAGCACTCCATGAAGTTGTCGACGACCAATTTCCAGTTCGCGGCGATCTCGTACTGAATCGAGCGGCCGACGACGAGATCGCCGATCCGGTAACGGGCGATCGTCTCGGGGCCGCCGAAACGGGTTCGGATCGGCGGGTCGAGTTGCGCGCTCAGCGGCGCCGCGTCCGGATCGAGATTGAGCCAGACGAGCCCCTCCCAGACTTCGAGCCGGACGGGAAGCAAGCCGTAGGCGTCGCGGTCGAGCCGGTCGTCGCGCGCCAGATTCGGCGTGCCGACGAGGCGGCCGTCGAGGCCGTACGACCAGGCGTGGTAGCGGCATTGGAAGACCCGTCCGGCTTGTCCATGCGCGTCCGTGCAAAGACGCGCCCCACGATGGCGGCAGACGTTGAGAAACGCCCGCACCGCGCCGTCGTGGCCGCGGGCGACGATGACGCTTTCGCCGCCGAGATCGATCAGCATGAATTCGCCTTCGGTCGGGATCGCGTCCGCGCGGCCGACGCAGACCCACATCCGGCCGAAGATGCGCTCCTGCTCGCGCGCGTAGATGTCGGGATCGTGGAAGTAGCGTCCGGGAAGGGTCGGCTCGAATGCGGCCCGCTCAGGTTCGACGGCGACCATGCGACCACCTCGGCTGTCCACGCGGCGACTCGTCTGCTCCAGAGGTCTAGACCAGACGGTAGCATCGTCCGGGCCGAGCGTCAATCACCCCGTCGCGCGAGTGACGGCCGAATCTGGGGCTGGCAGCATCCCCAACCGGGTCCGGCGCATCGTCGCCGAACCGGCCTATGGTCCGGGCGATTCGTCCCGCGCGCTCACCGAAGGCCGGTCCTGGCGCGCCTCGAGCGGGAGCCGGACCGTCACGGTCGTGCCGCGTCCCTCCGCGCTCTCGATGGTGATCGCCCCTCCATGCAGCGCGACGATCCGCTCGACGGTGGAAAGGCCGAGGCCTGTCCCCGGAATTGCATCGACATTGCCGCCGCGATGGAAGCATTCGAAGACGTGGGGCAGATCGCTGGCCGGGATGCCGATGCCCTGGTCGCAAACCGCGAGCACGGCCTGCGCTCCGGCCTCCATCGCTTCCCGGTTCACGTGGACGGTGATGTCGTCCCCGTCAGGACTGTATGCGATCGCATTGCCGAGCAAATTGTCGAGCACCCGCCGCAGCCGCCGCGCATCCCATTGCCCGGGCAGGCTCGGCACTGCTGCGTCGAGGCGGAGGACGTGGCGATCCGCCAATGGTTGCGCGGCGGCCACCGCGGTTTCCGTGAGCGCAACCAGGTCGAGCGACTCCGGGTGGAGCTTCAGGCCTCCGCCGCTCTCCAGGCGCGCCACGTCGAGCAACTCATCGAGCAACTCGGCGGCGCGGTCGATCGCCGCGGAAATCGCCCCGAGTCCGGCGGCAAGTTGGTCCGGGTCCGCTGCCCCCCGCTCGAGGAGCCGCTCCAGGTATTGGGCTTGACCTTTTGCCGCCGTCAGTGGATGCCTGAGGTCGTGCGCCATCGCATCGAGCACCGCGGTCCGGTCCGCATCGACCCTGGCACGGGCGGCGATGTCGCGGTCGGTCTCCACGATGAGATGAGGTTCGATGGACAGCGAGGCGCCAGCAGCCGATGCTGGCCCGCGTCGCGCCATCGGCCGCTCGTCGCCAATCGCTCGTCCGTCTCCCTCGTTCGGGGGATCGTCGTCACGAACGCGGGATGCGAGTGCAGGCGCCGTGCGGGCGCCGAGGACCTCGGCCGCCGTGACGAAGACCGGACGCGTCCGCCGGCGATGCCAGGGCTGTGGCCGCGAATAGTCGGGGCGGAGCCAGAGGCATCGCGATGAGCGGGATGGCCACATGCCGGATACTCCTGTGCATGACGGGTACACACGGCGCCGGGCGGACGGCGAACCGGCGACGACGCGTCGAACCACGAGCGAGCGCGACGTCCGCCGCGGCCAGCCGCGGGAACCGTCGACGCCGCTTCATCACGGAGCGGGGAGATGGGATCGCGCGGCGGGATGGCGTCGCGCGATCCTCATCCCGGAGGGAGGGAAGGGAACTCGCGCCGCGGCTGCTGGCGCGGGGAGGAGTCGATGGACATGACGCCGGCGCTCGATCCGTGTCGCCGCGCGTCGCTGGCGTTCGGTGGGATGCGGCGTCGCCGCCCAGGGATCGGAATCGACTTCGACGGTGACGGCGGCGAACCAGCCCTGCTCGGAGCGAAATGCTTTGATGGAGACGCCGGCCGCGAGTGGTCCTCGGCCGCCAGCCGTGGCGCCCACACACCGGTGGGCGGCAACGAATTGGTCGCGGGCGAGGCCGATCTGCTGCGGGGACAGCATGCGATTCCTCCGTGCGCTCCATCTTGGAGTGGCATCGTCGGCTCAGAGGTCCGACGGATGTCGGGATCACTGCTGCCGGTCGTGCCCAATGATAGAAAGCACGGTATTGGAGACGGCTTGGAATCGGGGGAGTCGGTATTGGGGCCGCATTAGACGCAACCCTCGCCAGCACGTGGCGGCGCTTCCGCAGACCCGATGACGGGGGATGGACTCGGCGACCGGGGCTTCGGGAACAGGCGCCGGTCAAGCCGCGCAGCCAGCGGCGGTCACTTCTGTTCGCGCGTTCACTCGCCGGCCCGCAGCCGGTATCCCACGCCCAGTTCGGTCAGGAGGAGACGGGGATTGAAGGGATCGTCCTCCAGTTTGCGGCGCAAATAGTTGACGTAGACCCGGACTTCGGCGACGTTCTCGCCGTCATGGTCGCCCCACACTTCCTGAAGCAACTGGCGATGGGTGACCACCTTGCCGGCGTGGCGCGCCAGCGCGTGCAGGAGCGCGTATTCCGTCGGCGTCAGCCGCACCGCTTGTCCTGCTTTGGTGACGAGGCGCTGCCCGAGGTCGATCGTGATGTCGCCGACGGTGACGCTGGGAACATCCTGCCCGTTCGCCCGGCGCAGCACCGCCCGCATTCGGGCCAGCAACTCGGCGATGCTGAACGGCTTGGTCAGGTAGTCGTCGGCGCCCAGGTCGAGGGCGCGGACCTTGTCGTGCTCCTGCCCGCGCGCCGACAGGACGATGATC
>JAICJJ010000492.1 GCA_025928535.1 Thermomicrobiales bacterium | reverse complement strand
GTTGGGGTTCGTGCCCCCAATCATCCCGAAGCCGCCCGCCTCCGAAACGGCGGCGGCCAGCGCGCCCGTCGCCGTGCCGGCCATCGAGGCATTGAAAATCGGGCGCTCGATGCCGAGCAGCGTGCAGAGCGGGGTGGTGATCATGAGCGGCCTCCGTGGGCGGCGGGCTGCCGAGGCTGATGGCGATGGGACGACTCCCCCGCGCCATGTCGTCGCGCAGCGGATGGACAAGCATAGCCTTCGCCGGCGCCGTCGTCTCAAGCGCGGTTCCCCTGGGGCGCGCGTCAACCTGTTGCGCGACAGGCGCCTAGCGTCATCCTGAGTCGTCATGCCGCGGGGCGACGCCATCACGGCATGAAAAACCGAGTTTTTCACAGCAGCGTAGCGAAGGATTTCGGCGTTCATGGAGCGAATGAACGAGATGCTTCGACAAGCTCAGCATGACGGGGGGCAGCGGCGCCCACGATCAGGCCGCAAAACGTTGACGCGCACCCGTTCCCCTGATCTTGGGAGGCGGTATCGGTCACCGTGAGCAAGAACCGCACCGGGCGGGGCAGGCGCCAGGAATGAAGATGGAGCCTGCCGAGTTTCAGGCCCGATCCGCCTCCGCGGCGCCGTCGGTCGGCAGCCAGAGCCGGATCGTCGTCCCGGTTCCTTCGCCGGCGCTTTCGGCCCAGATGCGGCCGCCATGCTGGGCGGCGATGCCGCGGCAGATGGCCAGACCAAGGCCCAGGCCCGGCAGGTTTTCGCGTTGGGCGTTCGAGGCGCGCTGGAACGGCTCGAAGATCGGCTCGAGTTCGTCCACCGGCAAGCCGATCCCTTCGTCCCGCACCGAGATCAGCACGCCGCCATCGCTCGGCTCGATCCGCAGCGTCACCGGCGAATCGGGCGGCGAATATTTGGCCGCGTTGTCGAGCAGGTTGCTCAGGATCTGGTCGATACGGTCCGGATCGACGTCGACGTCCGGCAGGTCGGGCGCCTGTTCGAGCACGATCCGGTCGGGGGCGCCGAGTTGTTCGCGCAGGCGCTCGATGGTGGCCGCCACCACCTCGCCGATGGCGACCCGCGCCCGCCGCAGCGGCATCCGGCCGAGCCGCAGCCGGGAGACGTCGAGCAGATCGTCCGCCAGCACGCGCAACCGGTCGGAGGCTCCTTCGATCGCGCGGATAAATTGCCGGGCGCGGCGCGACGTGAGACCGTCCCGTTCTTCGGCCCGCCGCAGCAACTGGGCGTACCCCTTGACCGTGGTGACCGGCGTCCGCAACTCGTGGGCGGCGATCGAGAGAAATTCGTCGCGGGCGCGGATGGCGTCGCGGGCGGCGTTGTAGAGCCGGGCGTTGTCGATCGCCAGGGCGGCGCGGTCGGCCAGCCCCTGAATGTAGGCGACGTCGCCGGCGGTGTACGGCTCGCCGCCCCGGTCGCGCAGCAGTTTCATGGCGCCGATCCGTCGTTCGCGGGCGCGCAGCGGCACGACGAGGAGGCTGCGGATGTGCGCCGGCTCCAGTCGGTCCCACGACGGCGCGTCGGCGAGCGTTTCGTCCCGCTCCCGGGTCACGTCGTTGACGATCAGCGGCGCGCCTGATTCCAGCACGTGACCGGCGAACCCCCGATCGGCCGGCTCGTGAGGATCGACGATCGTGCCGATGAAGCGCGCCCGTTCGGCCCGGCCGCCATCGGCGATCGTTTGCACCTCCATCCAGCGGGCGTCATCCGACAGAAGTCGGACGACGACGTAGTCGTCCATTTCCCGGGCGATGATCCGCGCCACGGCGTCGAGCGCCGCTTGCACGTCGAACCCCGCTTCGGCGATGGCGCGCGAAACGTCGGCGAAGGTGGCGACGCGCGCCATCTCCCTGCGCGCCAGATGTTCCGCCGCCTGCGCCTGATCGCGCGCCCGCCGCTCGGCGTCGTAGAGCCGCGCCCGTTCCAGCGCAACGGCGCTTTGCCGTGCGAGCGAAACCATGAAGGCCAGGTCGTCGGAACCGAATGCCTGGACATCGGCGAAACTGAGCCCCAGCACGCCGAGCACGCGTCCTTCGAAGATGAGCGGAATCGCCGCGATCGAGCGCGATGTCGATTCGGCCTCGTTCGCGAGCGCCGGATAGCGAGCGGCGATCTCGGCGCTCGAGGCGAGGAGGATCGGCGCCCGTTCACGGATCGCCTCCGCCAGCGGGATCGGCGTCTCGGCCGTGAACGTCCGCCACGGCTCGACCTGATGGTCGTCATAGCCGCGCCAATGGACGATGCGGTAGACCCCGTCGACGTCCGTCAGCAGCGAGACGGAGCCGGCGTCGGCCCCGAGCGCGGCGAGACTTTCATCGACGACCGCCCGCGCCACGTCGTCCGCGGTCAGCGCTTCGGCGAGGGCGGCGGTGATCGCCTGCAATTGGGTCTTGCGGATGTTGGCCCGTTCCGCGTCCTGCCGGGCGTGTTCTTCCGCCCGGTAGTGCCGCGCGTTCGACACCGCGATCGCCGCCCGCCGCGCCACGTCTTCGGCCAACCGAAGATCGTCGGCGACGTAGTGCCGCCCCGATTCGGCGCTGATGAGGCTGATGGCGCCGAAGATGACGCCGTGGGCGATCAGCGGCACGATCATCGCCGAGGAAAACCCGATCGAGCGCGCCAGCGCCAATTGCTCCGGATCGGCCGTGGCGGCGGCGAGCAATTCGTCGGTGATGTCGGGGTAGAGTTCGGGGAGGCCGGTCTGCAGCACGTTTGGCACGCCGGTCGGCGCGCCCGGATCGTACGGGTAGCGCTCTTGCAG
>JAICJJ010000428.1 GCA_025928535.1 Thermomicrobiales bacterium | reverse complement strand
GTCAAGACGATGACGCCGAAGAAGCCCAACTCGGCACTGCGCAAGATCGCCCGCGTACGCTTGACCAACGGCATGGAAGTCACGGCGTACATTCCGGGCGAAGGGCACAATCTCCAGGAGCACTCGGTGGTGCTGGTTCGCGGCGGCCGCGTGAAGGATCTTCCCGGCGTCCGTTACCACATCGTCCGCGGCACCCTGGACGCCCGCGGCGTGGAAAACCGCAAGAAAGCGCGGTCCAAGTACGGAACCAAGGCGCCGAAAGCCGCCGCCAAGCGGTAACGAGCAGGGCGGCCGCGTCTCCCGGCAGGTCCGGGCGCGGCGGCGCCTTTCGCTCCGGCGAAACTGAGCGAACACGGTGCGAAAAGCGGCCGGACGTCTCCTCGGACGTTGACCGCTTTTTCGTGTGTCTATGACGAGCCTGACCGGCCGAGGCCGCCGGTCGTGGCCCGAGTTGAAGCCGGATGGCCTCGAGTTGATGAGGGAGAGCGATGCCGAGGCGGGCAAAAATTCAGCGGCGGGTGTTGACGCCGGACGCGCGCTACAACAGCGAAGTGCTGGCGAGATTCATCAACAAGGTGATGGAGCGCGGCAAGAAAGGCGTCGCCGAGCGCATCGTTTACGGCGCGATGGATTCGATCCAGCAGCGGACCGGACGGAATCCGCTCGAAGTCTTCGAGCAGGCGCTGCATAACGCCACGCCGCTGATCGAAGTCAAGCCTCGCCGCGTCGGCGGCGCGACCTACCAGGTGCCGGTACAAATCGAAGGCGCCCGGCGGACGTCGCTGGCGATGCGGTGGCTGCTCAACGCGTCGCGCTCCCGCAACGGCAAGTCGATGCAGGAAAAACTCGCCAACGAGTTGCTGGATGCGTTCAACAACACCGGGGCGACGATTAAGCGACGCGAAGACACGCACCGCATGGCGGAAGCGAACCGCGCTTTCTCCCATTACGGTCGCTTTTAGGATTCGGCGATCGGCCGTCGGCCTGACCTGGGCCGCACCGGACCAAGCGACTCCGCCAAACGGCGTGATCGCTGAATCGGACCCAACACGCTTGACGCGTATCGAAGGAAACCATGAGTACGGCTACCGCGACGAAAGACGTCGAAACCGTTGACGCTCGTCTGGCGAAGACCCGGAACATCGGGATCATCGCCCATATCGACGCGGGCAAAACCACGACCACCGAGCGGATCCTCTTCTACACCGGCCATATTTACAAGATTGGCGAGGTGCACGAAGGCGCCGCGACGATGGACTGGATGGAGCAGGAGCGCGAGCGCGGGATCACCATCACCGCCGCCGCGACGACCTGTTTCTGGAACGACCATCGCATCAACATTCTCGACACGCCCGGCCACATCGACTTCACGGTCGAGGTCGAGCGGTCGTTGCGCGTGCTCGACGGCGGCGTCGTCGTCTTCGACGCGGTCGCGGGGGTGGAGCCGCAATCGGAATCGGTCTGGCGGCAAGCCGACAAATATGGCGTGCCGCGGTTTTGCTTCGTCAACAAGATGGACCGCACCGGCGCTTCGTTCGAGCGCACGATCCAGATGATCATCGACCGCCTGAAGGCCACGCCAGCGCCGGTGCAGTTGCCGATCGGGTCGGAAAGCAATTTCAAGGGCGTGATCGATCTGATCGATTCGATCGCCTACATCTATCATGACGATCTCGGCAAGAACATCGAGCGGACCGAGATTCCGGCGGACCTGGCCGAAGCGGCCACGGCGGCCCGGACGCATCTGGTCGAATTGATCGCCGAGACGAACGAAGATCTCATGATGCGCTACCTCGAGGGCGAGGAACTCAGCCCCGAGGAGTTGCGCGCGGCGCTGCGCGCGGCGACGATCAACGGCACGCTCGTGCCGGTGTTATGCGGCAGTTCGCTGAAGAACAAAGGCGTTCAGTTGATGCTGGACGCCATCATCGACTATCTGCCGTCGCCGCTCGACGTGCCGCCGGTGACCGGCGTCGATCCGAAGACGGGCGACGAGGTGACGCGCTCGCTGGCGCCGGATGAACCGTTTTCGGCGCTGGTCTTCAAGATCGCGGTCGATCCGCACGTCGGCCGGCTCGCCTATCTGCGGGTCTATTCCGGCACGCTGACCGCCGGCAGTTACGCGCTCAACTCGACCAAGGGCGAGCGCGAGCGGATCGGCCGGCTGCTGCGGATGCACGCGAATCACCGCGAAGAGATCGCCTCGGTCTCGGCGGGCGACATTGCGGCGGTGATCGGCCTCAAGTCGACGTTCACCGGCGACACGCTCTGCGATCCGGCGAATCCGATCGTCCTCGAGTCGATCACCTTCCCGGAACCGGTCATCACCGTCTCGATCGAGCCGAAGACGCGCGCCGATCAGGACAAGATGGGCCAGGCGCTGGTGCGGCTGGCCGAAGAAGACCCGACGTTCCGGCTCCAGACGAACGAAGAGACGGGCCAGACCGTGATCGAAGGGATGGGGGAACTCCATCTCGAGGTCATCGTCGATCGGATGATGCGCGAGTTTCGGGTCGACGCCAACGTCGGCCGGCCGCAAGTCGCGTATCGGGAGACGATCACCGTTCCGGTCAAAGCCGAAGGGCGGCACGTCCGGCAATCGGGCGGCAAAGGCCAATACGGCCACGCGGTCCTCGAATTCGCGCCGCAAGAGCGCGGACAGGGCTACGAGTTCGTCGACAAGATCGTCGGCGGCTCGATTCCGCGTGAATACATTCCGGCCATCGACGCCGGCATTCGCGAGGCGATGGCGACCGGCGGCCAAGCCGGATTCCCGGTGGTCGATCTCAAGGCGACGCTGCTCGACGGTTCGTACCACGAAGTCGACTCGTCCGAAATGGCGTTCAAGATCGCCGGTTCGCTCGCCGTCAAGGATGCCATCCGGCGCGGGCGGTCGACGATCCTCGAGCCGATCATGCAGGTCGAGGTGGTCACGCCGGACGAATTCATGGGCGACGTGATCGGCGATCTGAATTCACGGCGCGGCCAGATCCAGGGCATGGAGATGCGGGCCGGCGCCCAGGTCGTGCGGGCGTTCGTGCCGCTGGCGGCGATGTTCGGCTATGCGACCGACCTGCGGTCGGCGACGCAAGGCCGCGCGACCTATACGATGCAATTCGACCATTACGCTCCGCTGCCGAACAATTTGGCGGAGGAGATGGTGGCCAAAGCGCGCCGCGACTAGCGGCGTTCGGTCGGCGACTCCCGACGATGTTCGGGGGTCGCCGAATCGTTGAACGAGGCTGCGCTCGGAGCGGCGCCATGGGGCGCCGGACGCCGATGGAGCGGGCGGCCCACATCGGGATGCGAGCGGCATCGGTGGTAGGGGGCGGGTTAGATGGCGGAGGGTTGGGGG
>JAICJJ010000014.1 GCA_025928535.1 Thermomicrobiales bacterium | reverse complement strand
TTTCGATGCGATCGGCGACGGCCCGCTCCGTCATGCCGGGCCGAATCTCCGTGCAAATGACCCGAAACACGTCGTCCGTCAACCGAATCGCCTGCGCCATGACGTCGAGTTCGGCCGGCTCCTTGACCGCGCGCAACGCGTCGAGCGCGCCTGCAAGCGGCACGAGTTCAAGGCGATCGCCGGCCTGTTCGCGCATCGCCGACCAATCGCCGACCGTCAGCGCCTGCTCTTCGAAGCCGACGTTTCGTGCGCCTGACGCCGCGAGGCGATCGGCGACGAACATCGGCCATGGATGGGTCCACCGTTCGGCGTCGACGCCCGGAACGACGCTCGCGGCGGCCCACGGGTAGTTCGTGCCGCTGACGAGCAACGTCGCGCCCGTCCGATCGATCAGCGCCACGCCGGACGATTCGTCAGGACCATGGTCGTCGGCGGGAAAGCCGGTCAGCCAAAATCGGTTCGCGGGGTGCGTCACCAGCGCGGCGTCAAGCGCACGCTCGCGCAGCATCGCTCGCACGCGATCCAGCCGGTTCATCGCGCGTTCTCCCCATCGGATTGCAAACGGCGCAGAATGTGCAGCAGAGCAAGGCGATAACTGTCCGGGCCGAAACCCGCGATCTGGCCGATAGCGATCGGCGCGATGACGGAATGATGCCGAAACGATTCGCGGGCGTGGATGTTGGACAGATGCACCTCGATCACGGGCGTCCCGACCGCCGTCAGCGCGTCTCGGAGCGCGATGCTGTAGTGCGTCAGCGCCCCCGGATTGATGATGATGCCGGCCGCGCCGGAACCCCGCGCCTGAATCAGGTCGATCAGGACGCCTTCATGATTCGACTGGTGAAAGTCAATCTCGACGGCCGGCGATGCCGATGCGGCGACGGCGCGGAGCGACGCTTCGATGTCGGCCAGCGTCGCCGCGCCGTAGATGCCCGGCTCGCGCGTGCCGAGGAGATTCAGGTTCGGCCCGTTCAGCACCAGGACTCGCGTCGGGGTCTCGGTCATCCCATCACCGGATCGACTTCCATGATCCGCCGCAATTCGACGATCTGATCGCGCAGCAACGCCGCTTTCTCGAATTCGAGATCGCGCGCGGCGGCTTTCATCTGCGATTCGAGGTCTTTCACCATCCGCGCCAGATCATCGCGTGGCAGTTCGGCGATGATGCCGGCCTTGCCGCCGCTGACCTGGTACTCGCCGCGTTCTTCGGCGACGGCGCGGACGCGGTCGGTCAGGTCCTTGATCTCCTTGACGATGCCGCGCGGCTCGATGCCATGCGATTCGTTGTAGGCCATCTGGATCGCGCGGCGACGGTAGGTTTCGTCGATCGCCGCACGCATCGAACGAGTCATCGTGTCGGCGTACATGACGACCTGGCCTTCGACATGCCGGGCCGCGCGCCCGATCGTCTGGATCAACGAGCCTTCCGACCGGAGGTAGCCTTCCTTGTCGGCGTCGAGGATGGCGACGAGCGAAACCTCGGGCAAATCGAGCCCTTCGCGCAACAGGTTGATGCCGACGACGACGTCGTAAACGCCGAGCCGCAGGTCGCGCAAGATTTCGATCCGTTCGAGGGTGTCGATCTCACTATGGAGATAGTGCGTCCGCACGCCCATTTCTTTCAGATACTCGGCCAGGTCTTCAGCCATCCGTTTGGTGAGGGTCGTGACGAGAGCGCGCTGACCTTTGGCGACGCGGGCATTGATCTCGCCCAGCAAATCGTCGATTTGCCCTTTCGACGGGCGGACCGAGATGGCGGGATCGATCAGACCGGTCGGGCGGATCACCTGCTCGACAATCTGCTCGCTGTGCTCTTTTTCGTATGGCCCCGGCGTGGCCGAAACGTAGACCGCCTGCCGCAGTATTCGCTCGAATTCATTGAACGTCAGCGGCCGGTTGTCGCGCGCCGATGGCAGACGGAAGCCATGTTCGACCAGCACGTCCTTCCGTGAACGGTCGCCCGCGAACATGCCGCGCACCTGCGGCAACGAAATGTGCGATTCGTCGACGAAGATCAGGAAGTCGTCGGGAAAGTAGTCCATCAAGGTCGAAGGCTGCTCGCCCGGCTTCCGGCGCGAGAGGTGCATCGAATAGTTTTCGACCCCGGCGCAGTACCCCGTTTCCTGGAGCATTTCGAGGTCATACATGGTGCGTTGGCGCAGGCGGGCGGCTTCCAGCAATTTGCCTTGCGTCTCGAATTCCGCCAGCCGCTCCGCCAGTTCCTGCTGGATGTCCTTGATCGCGACGGCCAGTTTTTCTTCCGTCGTGACGAAGTGCCGGGCCGGGTAGATATCGGTTTCCATCCGCTCGACCAGAATCTCCCCGGTCAGCGGATCGACTTCGACGATGCGCTCCACTTCGTCGCCGAAAAATTCGACCCGGACGGCGATCTCGTCGTAGGCCGGGAAGATTTCGAGCGTGTCGCCGCGGACCCGGAACGTGCCGCGCGTCAACGTCATGTCGTTCCGGTCGTACTGGATGTCGATCAAGCGGCGAACGATCTTGTCGCGCCTCGCCTCGCCGCCACGCCGAAGCGAGACGACGGTCTGGGCGTATTCTTCCGGCGAGCCAAGGCCATAAATGCACGAAACCGACGCGACGATCAGCGTGTCGCGGCGCATCAGCAGCGAGCGGGTCGCGGCATGGCGCAATTTGTCGATTTCTTCATTGATGTCCGAATCTTTTTCGATGAAGGTGTCGGTGCGGGGAACGTACGCTTCTGGCTGATAATAATCGTAGTAGGACACGAAGTATTCGACCGCGTTGTGCGGGAAAAACTCCTTGAATTCGGCATAGAGTTGCGCGGCGAGCGTCTTGTTGTGGGCAAGCACGATCGTCGGCCGATTGACGCGTTCGACCACGTTGGCCATGGTGAACGTCTTGCCCGAGCCGGTGACGCCGAGCAAGGTCTGATGTTTCAGGCCGCGATCGAGGCCTTCGACCAGCGCCTCGATCGCCGCTGGTTGATCGCCAGTAGGGCGAAGGTCGGATTCGATTTTGAAGTCTGGCATGGTGGGCTCCGGGCACGACGCGGCCCGCGCTGCGGGCGGGCCTTAGCGTTGAATTATACCCTGTTTGGCGATTTCGCCGTCGTTAGCGGATGCGGTAGAACTCGGCGTCGACTCCGCCGAAGCCGATGATTTCTTCGATGTGTCGCACCGCCCAACGCTGGCCCGCCCAGAGGAGTCGGGAGGTTGCCTCTTCCCGCTCGCACCAGGCGTGATCGACGAAGTCGGGGCCGAGCCGCAGCGGACCGGCCGCGACGGCGAACGCGAACACGGGCGCGAGGACGATGGCGTCGCGGGTATGGTCATAGACCTGATTGATGAAATCGGCCGAATAGGCTTCGATCGCCGAAAGCCCGGTGGCGGCGACGAGGGCGCGTTCCGCCGCTTCGAGGGCGGTCTCGCCGGGTTCGACCTGCTCGTGGATCGATTGCCAGGTGTTGCCGAGGGGCGCGTCGGGACGGCGCAGGAGCAGCAAAAACTGGATGCGCGCGTGCAGCCGTCGAAAGATGTAGGCATCGACGATGTCGGACACCACGCTCGGCATCGGACGCTCCCGGCTCGACGGCCTCGACTTCACGCGCGTGGCGATCTGGACACCGTGCACGCGCCGCGACAACGTACGGACGCGCGACGATAACATACGAGCCGGCGCGGCACAAAATCGCTCAGGGACGCGGCGGTTTGCGGAAGCGCTCGCGCAGGTCGTCAAGCCACTGGGCGTTCGATGTCGTCGGGCCGAGATCGCGGCCTCGCCAGCGCTTCGCGCCGCCGCCAACATTGAAGCGCGGCGCCCAGAGGAGCGCCAGGCAGACGAAACTGGCCAGGCCGAACAGAAACCCCAGCAGGTGGCTGCTCCCGGCAAGCGCCGAGCCAAGCAAGGCGAGCGCGAACGACGCGAGCAGCAACGCGCCAGGACCGATCGAGATCCCGGCCGGAGCGGAGCGGCTGGCGCGCCTGAGCCGCGACTCGCCGTCGCGCGCCGCGTGTTCCAGCCGCTCGCGCATCGTCGGCGGTCGGTCGGCGCGAGTCAGGATCTCGAGGACTTCGTCTTCGAGCCGACTCCGGGATTGATGTGGTTCAGGGTGCGGATTGCGTTCTGTCATGGGTTGCTGCCTCCCCCGGCGCGAAGCGGCGATGCCGACCGGCGGCGACATGGTGGATGGTACAGTAGGCGAGCGTCGCGCCGCCATGGGGCGCGTTCGGATCAACAGTTCCGGTGACGGGGTCGGTTGGAACCTGCCGATGTCCACGATGCGGTTCACGATCATCGACGACGCGGGGGCGACGAGTTTCGTCGCGCCGCCGCACGCGCTCAAGATGTTGACGGCGGCCTGCAGCCGCGGAGCCGCCGACCACCTCGAATTGCTCCGCGTCGCCGAGGAATTCGACCCGGCGCTTTTCGGCGAGGTAATGGCGGAACTTGCCGCCGAATCGGCCCGCGCAGACGGCGCGGAAAATGGCAAGGAGCCGTTTCGCGTCGTCGATGAGGCGACAAAACGGCGCAGTCTCGAACCGGCCCGCTACGGGGTCGTCGTCTTCAACCTGCCGGCCCGCCGCATCGTCCAGATTCAGAATTCGTACAGCAATCTCAATCGCAGCGATCGTGGCCGCCTTCGGCGTGACGGCCGCCCGATCCGGGCGTATTACCGCTACGTCTTGCCGGACGACTGGTCGATCGTTCCCTGACGCCGCGTTTCAGATCAGGATGGCTGCTGGTCTTCGCTCGGTTTGGAGCCGTTGCCGGGCGAACCGGCCGCCGATGGTCGGCGCTTGCGGCCAAGCCCTCCCAGAAACATGCGCGTGATGTGATCCGAAAATCCTTCGGTCGCAAACTCGGCCGCGGTGTCTTGCAGCAATTCGCCTTCGCGCGTTGTCTGCGTCGACCAATCGGCGCGAGCGTCGCGGGCGCGATCGAAAAAGCGGAAGAGCGCCGGGCCAGCCGTTTCGTCGTCTTGCGCCAGCGTGTTCCGGACCGATTGCAACGATTCGATGTAGGCGTCGAGCCGGCGCACAACCGCGTCGCGATTGGTCAGCAAGATGTCGCGGTGCATCGCGGGATCGCCGGCGGCGAGGCGGCTAACGTCGCGAAAGCCGCTCGCGGTCAACGTGCGCATGTCGCGCCAGGAGGGGTCGGCGCTGACGGTCGCCATCAAGGCGCTGGAAATGACGAACGGCAGATGGCTGACGCTGGCGACGTAGGCGTCGTGCTCGACCGGATCGACAAAATAGGGCTCGGCTCCGAGCGCGGCGATCATGCCGAGCACATTGCGAATCGAATCTTCGGACGCATGTACGGACGGACTGACGCACCAGGTTGCGCCCTTGAAGAGATCGGCGCTGGCGCCTTCGATGCTCTCGGTCGTGCCGGCCATGGGATGCGAGCCGACGAACGATGCCGTACGCGGCAGCAACTCGTTGGCCCAATCCAACACGCGCGCTTTGGTCGATCCGACATCGACGACCGTCGTTCCCGACCGCAAGAGCGGCGCGAGCGTTTCGAACGTTTCGCGCATGGCGACGACGGGCGTCGCGACGACGATCACGTCGGCGTCGGCGACCGCTTTCGACAAATCCCAGGCGCCGCGGTCGATCGCCTTGATCTTCTGGGCGTATCCCTGGTGATCGAGATCGGTGTCGAACCCGGTCACTTCAAGCGCCGGCTTGCCGCTGGCGCGATTGGCTTCGGACCATTGCCGCAAGCCAAGACCGATGGAGCCGCCGATGAGTCCGAGACCGACGATCGTGATGCGCTGCATGCGTTGCTCCGATACTGGCGTCGAACGCTGCTCCGACGGCGAAACTATGGCTTGTACGATTCGGTGTCGATCTGGCGGATCCAGCCGACCGTGCCATCTTCGATCTTGAATTTCATCCACCGCGGCCCGTCGTTGGGATTCGTCGCCGGGGCGTCTTCGTTCAGGTACTGCAGCGGCGTCGCGGGCGGCAGCGCTTGCAGAATCTGATCGCCGGTCGACGGGCCGGCCCGGAAGTTGACCGACTCCGCCGCCTTGATCTGATAGTCCGGCTTGAAGGCGTCGGTCGCGGGCGTCGCAGGCGAGGCCGTCGGCGCCGCTTCGGTCGCCACCGCCGGCGGCGCGACTGCCACCGTCGGCTCGCTGGCCGCGCTGGCGCCGTCCGGCGCCGGGTTTTGCGGCGCCGCATTTTGCTGGGTCGGAGCCGGCAACTGGATCGGCACCAGATCCGACAACACCGGCACGAGCGCGGCGTAGATGAGCGTCGCGCTGCCGATGCAGATGGCGATCGTCAACACCATCGACAGGCCGATCATCAGCCCCGTGCGACGGGCATGCTGCCGAAGGCGATTCTCCAGATCGGGTTCGGACATCGTCAGGAAAAATCCAGAATGGCGATCCCTCGCCGTCAGCAGCCGGTGCTCATGAACGCCGGAGTATAGCATGCCGGCGCTCGACGCCGATTTGGACGCCCCGCGCCACATTCGGTGACGCGCCCTGGCATGGTCTCTGCGCCGCTGGCCGCAGGCAGTACCAGGCAGGAGGCCGATCGCATGTCATATCCCTATCCGGAAGACCGCACGCGCGAGAAGCGGACCAAAGGTCAGCAACCGTACAACGACGCCCGCGAGCGACTTGCCGAAAGCGAGGTCGAGCTCGAAACCGAAGCCGAGGCGTACGGCGAAGCGCGCCAGGCCGAAACCGGGCGCGAGGTCGGCGAACGGCTTGCCGCATCGCTGCGCGACGAAACCCGACGCATCATTCGGGAACAGGGGGACGGCGGGCCGGAGCAGACGCCACGGTGAAACGCCGTGCCGCGGGTCGGAGAGGACGTCAACGCATCGTTGACGGGAGGATGCCGAGCTCGGCCCGGTATTTGGCGACGGTGCGGCGAGCGATGCGGATGCCCTGACGCAGCAGCAGATCGCAAATCCGGCGGTCGGTCAACGGCTCGCCTTTTTGCGCTTCCCGTTCGATCAACTCCTTGATCACGTCTTTCGTGCTGAGCGAGGGCGTGAAAAAGTCGCTGTAGGGAATGACGCGGCGGGAGGGGAGCATCACGTATTTGTTGGCCGTCGCCCGGCTCACCGTCGATTCGTGCACGCCGACATGCTGGGCGACGACGGCGCGGGTCAGCGGGCGCAGTTCGCGCACGCCGCCGCGGAGAAAACTCTCCTGCAACTCGCAAATGCAGCGGGTGATCTTGAGCAGCGTTTCCCGGCGCTGCTGAATGTTCGAGATGAACAATTTCGCCCGCGTGCTCGATTGCCGAACGTGCGTCCGGTCGTCTTCCGTCGGCAATTCCGCCGCAAGATCGGCGTGCTCGGCGTGGCCGTTGGCGTTCCCGTCCGGCGCCTTGCGGCGACCCAACTCGGCCGAGAGCATGCCGTACATCGGGCTGAGGCGAAGGTGAAATTCCCGCGTGTCGACGATTTCGACCGCGAGTTCCCCGTCACGCAGGGAAATCACCACATCCGGCGCGACGTAGGCCGATGACGTTGGCGTGCGCCACGATCGATTGCTGCGCGCCTGCAATGGAAACGGATTGAGATGCGTGCGGATGAACTCGCGCGCTTCTTCGATTTCGTCCGGCTTCAGCCCAAGTTCCTTGCTCAGTTGGCCAAATTTGTGGGCGCCGAATTCGGGCAAATAGTCTTGCACGATCCGCTCCACCTGCCAGGGGATGTCGTGGTCGGTCGAGCGCAAATAGGCGATCTGCAGCAGCAGACTTTCCTGGAGCGAGCGTGCGCCGACGCCGACCGGGGCGACGTCCTGAATGACCTCGACGATCGCGTCGATCTCTTCCCGTGTTCGGCCGGTCAGTCGGGCGAGTTCGTCGAGGTCGCACGTGATCAGCCCGCGTTCGTCGAGGGCGTCGACGAGATATTCGGCGATCGGATATTCGTCTTCGGACAACAACGTGCGGGCGTCGAGCAGGATTTGTTCGCGAACGTCGTCGCCCTGGGCGACGAGCGACAGCGGATCGAAATCGTCGCCGTCATCACGCGTCGTATGGGACATCGCGAGTATTTCCGGAAAATCTTCGTAGTTCTCCGGATCGGCGTCGCGGCGCTGGCTGACGAGGCAAACCGGGCAGAACGTCCCTTCCAGCACGTTGCCGCAGAGCGGGCAAACCGGCCGCTCATCGACATCGAGCGCCGGGTTCGCGTCCATTTCGGCGGCGATCACCGCCTGCAACTCCAGCCGGGACAGGCTGAGGATGTAGTTGGCTTCGATCAGGCTGGGCGAGACCCAGGTCCGCATCTCGGGGGAGAGATCGTAACCCGCTTCCATGGAGCATCACCTCACGGGATTGGCGCCCGACCCGGCGGCGGACAGGACCGGACGAGCGGCCGTCGTCCAGGCGCGGCAATGCATCATCGCACAAAGCCGGGCCGCGTGCTGGTCTCCTGGCAACAATCTTGCTATCACGGACAACGCAGGAAGCAATACCTGTGCCAGGACTGGTTTGCGGCCGCCGACGGCATGTTGGCAGGCCGAAAGCGAACCGCCTGTGCTATACAATCGTCAAAGCCGTTATTATCCTCAGATGTGCGCCGCGCCAACCGCGCGGAGTTGGCGCGTCTTGACGACTGCGCGCACTTCAAGGGCGACTCGTGGCAAGACCCGGCAATCGCGCCATCCCAATCTGGATTTCGCTCGCCGCGTCCGCAGCGGAGGCGTCCATCTGGCCAGCCGGATACGAGACCGTCCCATGCGCTCGTTGAGCGTCGGCCGGTTCCACGACATCGACATTCGGCTGCACTGGTCATTTGCGCTCGTCTTCGCCTGGGTGTTCATCGACTGGCGCGATTTCGGCGTGTCCGACGGATTGGGGCAGAGCGCGGTCGCCCTCGTGCTGGTCGCGTTGGTTTTTGGCTGCGTGCTGCTGCACGAAATGGGACATGCCTTCATGGCGCGCGAATACGGCATTCGCGTTCATGACGTGACGTTGTCGGTGATCGGCGGCGTCGCGCGCATGGAACACCTGCCGACGCGGCCGAAAGCGGAAGTCGCCATCGCACTGGCCGGGCCGGCGACCAATGTTGCGGTCGCCGCGCTGTTGTCGCCGGTGGTGTTGTTGATCGGCGTGACGCGCGGCTTCGCCACGCCAGGCGATTACGTGCTGGAAGCGTTCGCTCCGTCGTTCAGCGGCCTCTTGATTGGGTTGTTCTACGCGAACCTGTTGCTCGTGCTGTTCAACCTGCTGCCGGCGTTTCCAATGGACGGCGGTCGCATGTTGCGCGCCGGCCTGTCGTCGATCGTCGGCCGGGAGGCGGGCACCCGGATCGCGGTCTGGGTCGGGCAAGGGTTGGCGGTGCTTCTGGCGGCGGCGGCGATCTTCTGGCTGCATAGCCTGACGCTGCCGCTGATCGCGGTTTTCATTGCCGTTCTGGCGCAGGCGGAAGGACGCGCCGTCCGCATCGAGTCGGTGATGCGGCGGATGCGGGTCGGTCAGTTCGCTCTCTGGGACATGGGCGGCGTTTCGCCCGAACAGCCGCTCGCGTACGCCCTGCGGGGCGGCCCGCGCGATGTCGCGGTGACGCGCAATGGCCGCGTCGTCGGCATGCTCTGGCGGAATGCGCTGCTGAGCGAACTGGGGCGCGGGGGGCGGGAACTGACCGTCGCCGACGCGATGTCCACGGCGCTCGTCGTCGCCGATGTCGATGAATCGGTCTACGACGTGCATCAACGGATGACGACGCACAAGGCGTGGGCGGCGCCGGTGACCGAAGACGGCGTCTACCGCGGCATCTTCACGGCCGATCGGTTTCTCCACGTCTATCGCCAACTCGCGCCCAACCCGCTCGAAATCGCGTTGACGGAAGGTCCATTGGCGTTGATGCAGCGGTGGGCGGGTCCATTCGGCCGCTGAATCGATCACATCGCGTGGCCTGCGTCGCAATGTCGCGGCACAGGTTGACCCTGGTGACCCGGCGGACTACGATGACCATAGATCGTCGACCTCCGCCAGGGGACGCGGCATGAAAGTTTCCACCCGAGGCGAATACGGCGTTCGGGCCATGGTTGCGCTGGCGCGAAATTACGGCAACGGGCCGATGTCCATCGCAGCCATTTCAAAAGCATCTTCGGTTCCCACCGCCTATCTCGAGCAGTTGATCGGGCCGCTGCGGCGCGCCGGACTGGTCGAGAGCAAGCGGGGGGCGCAGGGCGGCTATTTGCTCGCCCGGTCGCCGGAACTCGTCCGCGTCGGCGAGGTGTATCGGGTCATGGAAGGCCCGGTCGCGCCGATGGATTGCGTCTCGGAAGATGTATCGGAGCAAACCTGCCCGTTGATCGACGGTTGTGAAACGCGGCCGGTCTGGCTGCGGATGCGCGATGCGATCGTCGGCGCGATCGATTCGGTCACCCTGGCCGATCTGATCGCGCAAGGATCGCCGCGCCGCTCCCGGCTCGCGGAATCGATCTCACCTTCCCGCACCTAGCCAGGCAGTCGGAATGCCGGTCGTTGGATGGTCGCAGTCCGCGTCGGGACGGCCCCAACCGGCCTGGAGGCATATTGTGTCGGCAATCGGAGCCAGTGACGATACGATCTATCTCGACCACGCCGCGACGACGCCAGTCGATCCGGATGTGCTCGCCGTGATGCTTCCTTATTTCAGCGAGCGGTACGGCAATCCTTCGAGCATCTACCGGCTCGGCCAGGAAGCGCACGCCGCGCTCGATCAGGCGCGGGGATCGATCGCCGAAATCCTCGGCTGTTCGCCGGCCGAACTTGTGTTCACGAGCGGCGCAACCGAGAGCGACAATCTCGCGCTGGCGGGCGTCGCGTGGCAGCGCCAATCCAGCGCCGGCCTGAATGACGCGCCGCCGCACATCGTCACCACCGCCATCGAGCATCACGCCGTGCTTCACGCGGCGCAACTGCTCGAGCGTCGCGGCTTCGCGGTCACCTTTGTGTTGCCGGATGCGGATGGCGTCGTCAGCGCGGATGCCGTTGCGGCCGCGATCCGACCGGAAACGTGTCTCGTTTCGGTCATGTACGCCAACAACGAAACCGGCGCGATACAGCCCGTGGCCGAGATCGGCGCAATTGCGCGGGAGCGCGGCATACCGTTTCACATCGACGCGGTTCAGGCGGCGGGGTTCTTGCCGTTGCGCGTCGATCAGATCGGCGCCGATCTGCTGTCGCTGACGGCGCACAAGTTCTATGGACCAAAAGGAGTCGGGCTGCTCTTCGTGCGCCGCGGCACGCCGATCGAATATCAACAGCGGGGCGGAGGGCAGGAAGACGGACGCCGCGGCGGCACCGAAAACGTGCCGGGCATCGTCGGCATGGCGGCGGCGCTGGAAAAAGCGGCTTGGCTGCGTGAAGCCTACAGCGCCCACTGCGCCGGCCTGCGCGACCGATTGCTCGATGGCTTGCGCGAGGCGATTCCCGATTTGATCGTCAACGGCCCGCTTGGCCCCGAGCGGCGGCTGCCGAACAATCTCAACGTCGCGATCCCGGGCGTTCAGGGCGAAACCGCCTTGCTCAGTCTCGATATGGAGGGGGTCGCGGCGTCCGCCGGGTCGGCCTGCACGACCGGAAATTCCGAGCCGAGCCATGTGCTGCGCGCGATGGGATTGCCGGAGGAGCTGTGCCGCGCCAGCTTGCGATTCACCGTCGGGCGGGACAACACGATGAACGAAATCGACGAAACAATCGATATCGTCAGCGACGTGGCGGCCCGGATTCGCGGTCTGGCTGGGGTGGCCTGAAGCGTCGCTGGCGGTTCCTGTCCAACCGGGTGCTCAGACGGCGTCGCTCGCCGACGCGGCGCGCGCGTCGAGCAATTCCGAGGCTGCGACGCCGTCGATGGCGCCGAGCGGCGGCAATTCGTCAAGCGACGCGAGCCCGAAATGTTGCAGCAACGCGGGCGTCGTTCCGTATTGCATTGGATTGCCGAGCGCTTCGAGGCGTCCGACCACTTCGATCAGACCGCGGCCGAGCAGCGTCGACAGCACGCCGGAGCAATCGACGCCGCGAATCGCTTCGATTTCGGCCCGGGTCGCTGGCTGTCGATAGGCGACGATCGCCAGCGTTTCGAGCGAGGCGCCGGTAAGTCGCGACTCGCGCTCCAGCCCGAGAAAGCGTCGAACCTGCTCGGCGAATCTGGGGGCGGTGGCAAGGTGCACTCGATCGCCATGGCGCACGATTTGCCAACCGCGGTGATTCGTCGCGGACAAATCCGCCAACGTCGATTCGACGCGATCGAGGCTGACTCCCGCTGCTTCCGCCAGTTGTTCGACGGTCGCAGATTCCGGCGCCGCCAGGAGCAACGCTTCCAGCAACGGCGGCAGTTCGTCGTCGGCCGTCGGCTCCGTGCCGGGCAAGGACGCCGCCACGCAGCGGGCTGGCGGCGGGCCGACGTCCGCTTCGTCGTGCTGCTTGCCCGAGCGTTGCGGCCGGTTCATCGCGGCAGTCCGAGATCGTCGGAGCGCACCAGGTCGGCGAGCATGGCCGACGACGGCGCTTCGACGAGCCGAACCTCGATGCTTCCAAACAACTCAGACTGGTTGGCGTGGGTGATCTTGCGGCGAATCAGGATCAGCAGCGCCAGAAAGGCCGCCAAGGCTTCGTCCCGCGGCGACCCGACCGACAGAACGTCGCCAAATTTGACCGACGATGCCTGGCGGAACAGGCCGAGGAAGCGGCGGACCATGTCGGCGAGCGAGACGACGCGCGGCGCGGGGGGATGGGGACGCGACGGCTGGCTCGTCGCCAGACGCCGTCGGATCGCGTTCGCGAGCAGGCTCGGCGCGTGGCGGACGAGGCGAAATTCAGGCTCCGTCGGCCGCTGGATGCTCGAACCGACCGGAAACGAACCGAGCCCAAGCCGATCGAGTTCGCCGAGCGCGACCGCCGCGTCGCGAAGCGCGCGATGCGCCGCCAACTCCCGCGCCAGGTCGCTCGGTTCGGCTTCGTCGTCGGCGGTCGTTGGCCGCGGCAGCAGCGAGCGTGATTTCAGGACGAGCAGGCGGCCGGCGACCGCCGCGAATTCCGCCAGCAAGGGCGGCGGGGCGTTGCGCAATTCGCGAGTGTAGGCGAGAAAGCCGTCGGTCACCGCGACGAGCGAGACCTCGGCGATGGCCAGCCGTTCGCGTTCGATCAGCCGCAAGAGCACATCGAGCGGGCCTTCGAATGTCGCAAGCCGCAATTGATAGCCATCGAGGGAAATCGGCGAATCGCCAACCGGCGCCGTGTGGGGAGCGGGCGCGCCGGCGCTCACGCCGGTGCGAAGAGCCGCATCAGCAAATTGAAGACCGGACCGCTGATGCCGCTGATGACGGAGCCGCCGACCGAGCCAAACAGGATGAGCAGCAGCAGAACCATGAAGCCATAACGTTCGAGTTGGGCGAGAAATGGCCGCCAGAAATCGGGGAGCAGCGCCGCCAGGATGCGCGAACCGTCGAGCGGCGGAATCGGAATCATGTTGAAGGCGGCGAGCGCGAAGTTGATCGTCATGAACAGAGTCAGCGCATCGCGCAATTCGCCGATGTCGCCTCCGCCGAAATTCGCGAGCCGCAGGGAGAGCGCCGCCGCGATGCCGAGGACGACGTTCGACAATGGACCGGCGAGCGAGACGAGCGCCATGCTGCCATGCCGTCCGAAGCGGCCGAGCGGCCGGAGGCTGTAGGTGTTGACCGGCACCGGCTTCCCCCAGGCGATCGCCGGCATGCCGATGGCGATCAGGATGAACATCAGAAAGCCGATCGGATCGAAATGAACGACGGGATTGAGGCTGATGCGGCCAAGCAGGCGGGCGGTGTCGTCCCCCAATTTCCAGGCGGTCCAGGCGTGCATGAATTCATGGACCGTGATGGCGATGATGAATGAAACGATGACAATGACGATCGTCGTCAGATCGAGCGACCCCAGCCCAAACATGTCGTTCCTCGACCGATCCGCCCGGATCGGTCAGATCGCGCGGAACTTGTCCGGCGACGTCGATTCTTCGGTGCCGGAACCGGGATACAGGTGGCAAGCGACATAATGCCCGGCCCCGACGTCGCTAAAGCGCGGATCGACCTGCCGGCAGACTTCCATCGCGTAGGGGCAGCGGGTGTGGAAGTGGCAACCGGCCGGCGGGTTGATCGGGCTTGGCACATCGCCTGAGAGGATGATCCGCTCTCGCCGCTTTTCGATGACCGGGTCCGGAATCGGCACCGCCGAGAGCAACGCCTTGGTGTAGGGGTGCAACGGATCGGAATAGAGTTCGTTGCGATCCGCCATCTCGACGATCTTGCCGAGGTACATCACCGCGACGCGATCGGAAATGTGCTTGACGACCGAAAGGTCGTGAGCGATGAACAGGTAGGTCAGGCCGAATTTTTCCTGGAGGTCTTCGAGGAGGTTGACGATCTGGGCCTGAATCGAAACGTCGAGGGCCGAAACCGGTTCGTCGGCGACAATGAAATCGGGATTGGCCGCCAGCGCGCGAGCGATGCCGACGCGCTGCCGTTGACCGCCGGAAAACTCGTGCGGGTAGCGGTTGGCGAAATAGGGATTGAGGCCGACCGTTTCGAGCAATTCCTGCACGCGCCGCGTGCGATCCTGCTTCGGCACGAGTTTGTGGATCTGCATCGGCTCGGAGATGATGTTGCCGACGGTCATGCGCGGGTTGAGCGACGCATAGGGGTCCTGGAAGATCATCTGGAGGTGACGGCGCATCCGGCGCATGTTGCCGCCGTCGAGTTTCGTCAGGTCCTTGCCGTCGAAGATGACTTCGCCGGAGGTCGGCTTGTACAACTGGAGAATGGCGCGGCCGGTCGTCGACTTGCCGCAGCCCGACTCGCCCACCAACGCCAGGGTCTCGCCGGCCCGCACGGTCAGGGAGATGTCGGAAACCGCCTGCACGGCGCCGACCC